>NZ_JBHIMX010000003.1:4754-187079 GCF_042194435.1 Bartonella sp. LB28NMGDW | reverse complement strand
ACTTGCCACCAGCCCTTTTCACCCAACGCCCTCCATTCCCCCATTCCAATTTTGACGCATTTTACAATCCAGCCCCTCCATTGGCACCCTCTTTACCCCAACCGCCCCAAAACCCTCACGGCTTTTCACCAACCACACATCCCAGCCATTACAGTTACACGTTTTTACGATTTTGTAAATTCACAGAAAAAAAGCAAACTGCCGATAAACAGCCCCAGCATACTACAAGCCTATTATAAGCCTATTCATTGACATCAGCCTTTTCAAACAGAGATCAGCATAAAATGAAAAAAATAATCCATGCCCTCCTCCCAAGCCGTGAAGCAATGGCATGATCTAAAACTCACATCTCCCCCCATGACATGAGGGCTACACACGCTTTTTCAGCGCTGCATTTAATTGCCGCGTAACCTTGTAATACGATATCAAACGCTTTATAAAAGAAATATACAGTGCCACAATGGGTATTGTTAAGAACAAATCAAAAACACCCCCCAGCAGAATGATCAAAATCAGCGTGTAAGCTGCCGCCATTGCGTAATGCATTTTATTCCCTTCTCTTTATAAATTGATTGATTGGGTTGCTTCAGTCACTTCTTCCAATTGCTGAATCTTCTTTTTCAATCGATGAGTTAAAATTTCACGAAGGATCACAACAACAGGAATCGTTGCAAAAATACATACCGATAAAAAAAACCAGAAAAACAAGAGAATGGCAATATATTCAAATCTGCTCTCATCTATCTCATCGATCCCTTTAAAGAAAATCACATAGACATAAACTTTGAAAAACATAATAATGAAAGAGAGGCATGCGTGGATGATATAATCTTTGCGTGAAAAAGCGAGCCATTTTTTTAACGAATGAGAACTTATCTGTGTTTCTAGTGCTAAGTTTTGCGGCACTCTCTCTTTCCCTTTTCCGCTTTTTTCAAAGAAACAAAAATGCTGCGGCTGTTCTTTCATCAAACGTCTTTGTTTTTTCACTCTGTAATAGAGCCTCAAACGCTTGATTAAAGAATAATAAGGCGCCACAATAATCATATTCACAAAAATAGCAAAAACTGTAACTGCATTTAGAAGAAAACATCCAATTGGCAGAAACAAAATAAAAACCGCGGCCTCACTCCTCATGCGTATAACCTCATTGATTAATCTCCTGCTGCTTTATTTCTTCTTCCAATTTTTGCTTTATTTTTTCCAATTTACGCTCTTTAACGGAGCGCAGCCCCCACAAAATAGGAAGAGGTGTAAGAAGACAAAACCAAATCAACACCGGCAAGAGAAAAATAAAAGAACCAATTCCTTCCCATCTTATCCACTGCAACGGCTGTACCAGAGACTTTGCACCCGCAGGAACTTCTAAAGCCATCATGATAAGACATGTGCAAAACATAGTGAAAAAGGAACGCCCTATTATTTCACAACTCCCCACCCCTTTACGCCTTTCCACTGAAGGCACCGTCAATTTTTTGAATGAAAAGAAAGACTCTCCAAATGGCGCATTTTTCTCCTGCATTGATCCCCTCTGCTTTTACACTTCGCGCTTTTTACGCTCTATTTTTAGGTTTAAGCTCTTTTTAATTTATCTAAACGCCTTATTTTCTCTCAATAATTTTTTTCATCAATCCTAATTTCTACATCCATATATTCTAACTCCCCATCCTTTATGTAAAGAATATGAGGACGATAGTTTTTTCCATCAACTTCACAAATCGCGTCCTTTTCGTAAACGAAATATCCCTGTTGTCTTAATTCTTCTCTTTTTTCCTCGATCAATTTTTCATAAGAATCTCTTCTTCTATTGCACAAACTAGGATCTGAGGCTCTAAAATATTCATAGCTCTCCACCTCCATGGAAAAATCCTTTGCCGCCTGTTGAAGCAAATCGTAACTGGGTTGCTTTGTCTTTTCTACCGCTTGAGCGATTATCATCGCGCGTTCCAGATGCTCCTCTTCGATGCTTGTTTCAAAGCCCAGTTTCTCACCTTCCAGAAAGCTTTTGTGATAAGCGTGTAAGGTTTCAACATCACCCAACAATGCCAAAGCTGCAAGATAGCGCAGCGAATAAGAAGCCAACTGAGGGACCACAACTTTGTTTTCCCAAGGAAGGATACGATATTGAGAGCGAAGCATATTGCCAAGATCAACCTCTGTCATTGCCTTTTCTAAAGCTTTCTCGAGTGCACAGCGTAAATGCTGGGCACTTACCTTTTCTTCAAAAATTTCCAACCCCTTCACATCAAAACTCAATTCGAGAGCAATCAAGCCTCCAGAATTATAAGGGTCTATCGTTTGGCAAGCCGCCGCATGGATACCAGAAACCACCGCAATTGCACAATCAAATCGCGGATACCCCTTCTCAGCATTATAAAGAAACTGCACTTCACGATCTGGTAAATAATAGGTGGCCAAATGATCCCCTTTTCCTTCAATTTCCACCCTCCACCCCAAACTCTTTAAAAGCGCCGTTGCACTTTCCATCGTTAGGATTTCCTCATCAGACAGAGAAAACTCTTTTACCTCAGATGATGATTTAATCATCGGCGTTGCTCCACTAGACGGCTCAAAAGCGATAGGTTGTTCAAGCACGCGGTTGAATTCTTTTGTCACTTGGCAATACAGTCTCACCCGCTTGAAAGTAGAATAATACAATGCCCAAATGAACATCGTGACCACAGCAGAAAGCAGCGTGAAAAGCGTCAAGCCCACACCCCACGAGAGTACAACAATAATATCTATCATTTTAATATCTATCATTTTCTGCCCTCCCTTCACGCGCTGTTTTGTTGAGAAGCGGTTTTGCTCCGCTGCCAGATTTCTTGATCCAACTGCTTGATCTTTTTTTTCAACAAACGCGTAAAAATGATGCGGACCACAAAGGCAACAGGAATAAGCACAAAAAGAAGCGTTGATATAAAACCCAATATTAATGTTAAAATGAACAGAATATAATTCGACCACTCTGTCAAATCCCACTCAAAAAATATAACGAGTGCCACTTTAAAAGCGCTAATAATGAAAGCAATGCAAAAGATGACTTTATAATTTTTGCTTGTCAAAAACGCTTCTTCAAGCGAAAACGACCGTGGCTCTTCGTCCAATGATGCATTTTTTCCATTGCCCCTCATTTTTTATCCCTCATTTGTTTCAATTTTTAAGCCATTTTCATGAACCGAAGCTTTCGTCCTCACAATGAATGAGGGTTCATCAATATCAAGCGCTTGTATCCCTCATCTTTTATAAAGACAATATCAGAGTTGCATTTTTTTCCATTACCTTCAAACATCATGTTTTTATCACGCACAGTGTATCCTCTGTTGTCTTAAGGCTTCTCTTTTCTCGTCGATTAAATGTTCATACAAATATCTTCTTCTATTGCACAAATTTGGGTCTGAGGCTCTAAAATTCTAATCACTGCTCTTTTTATTTTCAGGAAGATAAGCTTCTTTGCAAAGAAGAAGCCAACTGATGCAAAAAAATCGTAACGAAGTTGCTTTGTCTTTATGACGATTTGAACCACCCAAAAAGCCGGCCAAATGGACTTTTTTGATATTTTTTTCAAAGCCCAGCCTCTCACCTTCCATAAAGCTTTTGTGAGAAAGCTATCAAGTGTTAATATCAGCAAGCAATGCCAAAACCCCAAGGGTGCGCAGCAAATAAGAAGTCAACTGAGGGGGGCTACAATTTTCTTTTCCCAAAGAAGGGTGCTCTATTGAAAGCCCAAACACGCGGCCAAGATCAACCTCGTTCCCAGATCAACCTCATTCCCAGATCAACCTCATTCCCAGATCAACCTCAGTCATTGCCCTTATCTAAAGCGTCCTCAAGCACACGGTGTAATCACTGGGCGCTTACCTTTTCCTCAAAAATTTTCAATTCCTTTGCCTTAAAATCCACCCCTTTGCTTCAAAGCTCAGTTGTCAATCTAGCAAAGCCCCAAAATGATAAGGATTAATATTTGGCAAGCTGCAGCATGTATACCAGCGCCTCCCACAATTCCATAATCATATTGCACAAAACCTTTTTCATCCAGAAAGAGAAACTGCCCCTCGCGGTCTCGTAAATAAATAGGTGTCCCCCCCTTTTCTTTCAATTTCTCCCCTCCACCCCAAGCTCTTTAAAAGCACTATTGCACTTTCCATGGAGCAAAACGTCTTGATCAAAAACTTGGACTTTTGGCACGCCTTCTTTATGCGCCTTGCCTCTCCATTTTCTCAGAAAATGGATTTTTCTGCCCCAAACACCACCGCCGCATCTTGTGCTTTAATATAGATTTTTCGCTCTCAATATCGCTTGGTAAGACACATTTTTATACTTGATAAAAAGAAAATAAGTTACAAGATTTTCTCTCTTAAAGAAAACACCAACAGCAAGTAAAACCCAAAAAAAGCCTCTTTTCACTTTGCCCCCGCACCCGCTCAAACAAGAACCCCGCTCAAGCAAAAGCCCCATTCAAGCAAGAGCCCCATTCAAGCAAAAGCCTCAATTCTTTTCAAAACACAGCACAAATATAAAAAAAGCACAAAACGAGAAGTGCACCCCATGCTCCTTAATGAACATATCAAAGGCAAGGCTTATGGCATCCTTTCACTTTGTCACCGCACCCGCTCAAGCAAAAGACCCACTCAAACAAAAGCCTTTCTTCACTTTGTCCCCTCGCTCACTTTCCCCTCATTCACATCGTATAATATGACGAGAGCTTTTTTCTGCTCAACCTCTTCTTCCAATTGCCCTATCATTTTCTTCAACTGACGTGTCACGATAAAACGCATAATAAAAACAATCGGTAAGAATAAAAAAACACAGGCAAGCATCCATGCTAGTGGCTCGAATACAACAAGAGAAACAAAGTCCCTTCCTCTCCATATCTGAACGACAACCGTTATAACTATTGGAGCTGTCACTATGACCGTAGAAATATAAAATATTTTTTTATAGTCTTGCCAAACAAGAGAAAGCTGTTTTTTATCAAACATTCTGCTGCTTTTTTATTTTGGGGAGATCTGTTTTAAGGCAATATCGCGTTCATTAAGCACGCATTTCAGTTCCTTTTTCACGCGACAATAAAGCCGCGCACGCTTGATAAACACGTAATAAATGATAAAAATCGGCACCCATATTAAAACATTTAAAAGCATAAAACACAGGAAAGAAATGGCTATTAATGTTATAAGACTACTCGTCATTTTGTCCCCCTTCCACATTCTGCATACGAATTGCCTGATCGCGTTGTTGTATCGCTTCTTCCAATTGTGGAAGTGTTTTGTTCAATTTTCTCGTTAACTTTATGCACATGATCCCAATGATCGGAGAAAAGAGAAAAATCCCTAACCATAGAAGGCTCAACAGCTGTATAATAAAGGCAACGCTATCATTTTTCCACCATACAAAATTTGCGATAGAGCAAGCAGATTGCAAAACAGAAAAGAGAATAAGGATAAAAAAGATTATTTTACATTCTTTTGAAGAAAAAGGCAGAGATTCTTTGAAGTTAAGAAAGCGCATTTTCGCATCAAGGGTCTTAAATACGAGATTGTGTCTTTTCATTTCTCCCCGATCATTGCGCAATTGTTGTATGGTTTGCTTTTGTTGCGTCGTACTCTTTTTCAAGCCTTGAGCGAGTTTAAAAGATAACTTCATATGCTTGATTAACAAGTAAGGAAGCCTAACAATGACCATAACCATTAAAATGGCAATAACGATGCCCCCTAAAAAAGCCAAATGCTGCATCATAATGCTCCCTTTTTTTCCCTATCGCATTGATGTGAAATCATCATTTTTATCCTCTGCTCAAACAAATGTTTCTAATTCCTTTACTGTTTCTTGCACGCCATACTGAAGGAAACTATGGAGAATTAAAATGACAGGTAAAGAAACAACAATACATACCCAGAACCACAACAGCAGTTTCATGACAAAATCAATAATGTGAAGCACTATAATAGGCACGTAATTGTGCAAAAAAATTGCAGATTTTGGAAGAAACGCTAAAAAAACGACAACACCTGTGCAAAGTGCAACCATAACGAAAGCGATAGAAAAGATCATAAAATAATCTTTTTTTGAGAGAAGCAAAGATTCTTGAAAAGAAAAGGCACTGAACTGTGTTGCAAGAACTGTATTCTGTCCCCTACCCTCTGCCTGATTATGCCTCAAATTCTGCGCTGCACCCTTTTTTAATTTTCGCTGCGTCACCAATAACAAGATTGTCCGTTTTATCAACGAATAATAAAGTGCAACGATTGTCACCATGGTAGAAAGGAATACCATAAAAATTGCAGAACAAATAAAAATTGCCGTCCCTACGGCGATCAACATTCCAATGATTAAAGAAGCGGTCACTTTCCCCTCCTATAGTCTTCTGTCAGAGATTGGTTGTCTAGCTGTTGCTGCTCTGGCAAGGTTTCCCACAGCTTCATCATTTCCTTCACATCCCGTTTAAATATGGCGTTAAAGACAAAAAAGAGCGGAAAAAAACCAAAAAGAAAACAAAAAATCATTTGCGGTAAGAAACATAAAAAAGCCCAAACACTATTCCACCCCGCATCAAGCAAATGCTCGATGATAGGATTTTTAAAAGGATGTGCAAGGCTCTCCTGAATTATTTCCTGAAAACTTTTTTGTTTCGTTTGTCCCAGTGCTTGGAGCTGTTCTTTGGATATAACATGAAAAAATTCCAAAGGCTCCATATAGACAGTCGCGGAAAAAAGCACCAACAAGAGGATAGCCAAACACAAAATGATGACGTAATCGCCTGTTGAAAGCATCATCCATTTTTTGAAAGTTGCCGATTGATCCAACACTGGCTGTGATACGAAAGCCTTATTTCCCTCATGGGCAGATTGGTGTTGTGATTTATCTTCGATCATACGGATACTCCCCCACTTTTAAAATTCCCACTCTTCAAATTTGATAGCACGCCACCAGCGCGGTAAATTCGCTTAGCACTCTTCTCAGAGTAAAGCAAGCACTATAATCTCCCCTATAAATATTTTATTCACGTACCCTATACGCGCTTATACATGACGCGCTTACAAGCCCAAACACCCCTTTTCCTCTCTTTATCGATCACACAAACCCTAAAAGACACCGTTTTACAAAAATCCAACAAATATTTAATCTAAAAAACATCTCATGTGGAAAACTGACATGCCCACCATAAACGACAGTGTTTTCACCGCTTAAATGAAGCCGAGTATATATAAAGCAAAGGATGATGATATTCCTTGCTCATCTCAAAGAATGAAGATTTTAAAACCCACCTCAGTTTGTCAACAATCCCATTGCTCTTAAGTGCACTCCGCCTGCTGAGCACTTATGGGTTCCACTTGCATAAAGCGCTCTACGAACAACTTCTCCCTTAACAAAAGTCCTTCCTTAACATTGGCACCCTAATTTTTAACACTTAATGCGTCAAAAGTTACAATGCCTCATAAACCTTCCTATATCCGCCTCAAATGACAGTATTTTATGGCATAACAAGATGAAAAACATTTTCGCAAGCACTTTGTATCTTGATAATCAACACATCCAAAATGCTGTAAGATTCTCTCATTTCAAATCTATCCCCTGTTGAATCAATCAAATTTATTTGCTTGTACGTAAAAAGTGGGAGAGCCATGCGCAGTGAAATTGTACAATGAAAATGCCTCTTATAAACCGTCTCAAATGCCAAGAGCTTGTAATACATATTGGGGATTGGCAAAATATGCGATGATACCAGCTTACGCTTTTATGAATCCTAAAAATGATGATCCTTAATAAAGTTATATTATCATGAAAGCTTTACCATAGATGCCCTTCTTGAGCCACCGTCGTGAAATGGGCTCGAGCACATGTAAGAGATGTCTCTTAAAAACAAGCGCGTGAATATGCCGCAATAAGTATATTCCGTTTGAGGCATTGTGTATGACGTAAGAGATGTGCCCCTAGAATGTGAGAAACAAGAACGCGATAAACAAAAGCGTGAAGCAATAAGCACGCCCCACAGACCAAACCAAACAACCGATTATCTAAAATGCGCCCACAGCAGCTTTGCAATTTTTCAATTCTCATTTTAAAATTTCTTGATTCAAAAAGCCCCTATTTTAAAATTAAAAAAGAAATGTCTTACACCTCATAGCCCCCACCTTTATAAAAGCATTTCTTATAAACGCCTCTTTTATCAAGCTACCTGCCGCTTATAAAGCTTCTTTGGATATTGCATCCCGTCATTTAACCATTTAAGTGACCACCTCCCTTTTTTATGAAATCCATTAAAACAACAAAATGAAAAAATTTTATCCTCTATAAAAGATTACCGTAAATTGCTTGATCCTCCACAGTTTATTTTGTTATTTTGAACTGATGAACCATATTTTATTTGAAAATATAAGGATCTTATGCTATTATAAGCACATTGAAAAGTTTGTTTTTTTAAGCTCTGTGTCGCTCAAAAAAAGATAAAATCCTCTATAAAGGATAAAGATATATTTTGCAGCTTAATCTACATCAGACATCTTGGTACAGCGCCCAATAAGAAAACCCCAATATACCTCCCAATAACAAAGCTCAACGGATGATAAAAACAATGACTTTTCAAAGGTAAAACTGAAAAGTTTCCACGAAGCGCTCATGAGAAAGAAAGCAAATAATCCTACTAGACAAGACTTCCTATTAGAAAGATAACGACATACCCATAAAACATCATTCTTGTTTATTTATTCACATGTGACAAAAGTTTCTTTTCAACTGTTCCAGAAAGGTTGAGAAATCTTTAGAAAGCAAATAACCCGCTATCCATGAAAAAATAAGCATGATAGGAGCGAGAAATAAGACTGATAGGGATAAGATAAAAATGGTAAAAAACACCTTAAAGATGATTTTTTCGCCCCACACCGTTGCTGTTCTTTGTGCTGAAAGACGCCTTTAGTATCCGTTTCTCCTTTGATCTGCAACGGCTCATATTCCCACAGTATTTGCTCCCACAGTATTTGCTTAAAGTGCTTTTTACATCACTGTCCCCCATCAACAGACAGTTTATTTTTCATTTAAATGGTTAAGTTCATGAAAATACGTAAAAAACGCGGTAGACCGAGAATAACAGGCAAACTCAGAGAGCCCAATGGCCGTATTTCACGTGCCCAAAGCCCCAGCGAATCTGCGCTTCAATCTGCGATTGAAATGCGTGCAAAACACTTTGGTTTAAGCCTTGAAGAAGCGAAAAATCCACTTGTTGGAACCTATATTGGGCGTCTTTGTTTGCTTGGCTATAAAGGGGATTCATCAGGCATCAGTAAGGAGCAATATGACACGGCGCAAAGATACTTGCAAATCAGAAACGACTATTTATGTGCAAAAGGCTTACCAAACGGCTATTATGATGGTTTTACGCACAGCGCATCAGATGAGAAAGCAAAAAAGCAATGGGTTCAAAGAGCAACGAATTGCTATGAAGATATGCAAGAAGCGATTAAAGAAGCACAATATTTGCATCGTCAACACAACTTTCATGCGGCATTACAATATCTTGTTATAGAAGATCAACCGCTGCCTAATCTTGTTGGTTCGTTGCGTATTATTCTTGATGCCCTTTATAAACATTTTGACTGTTCTAGCAAAAAGATCATTGGCTAAAAACACCCATCGTTTTCTCTCCCTCACAGGATAAAGATTCTAAAACCCTCCTTTGTAACATGCCTCTTTGTAACCAGCTCCGTTATAAAGAGACAATCCTTCTTGACAAGTTACACTTGAGATCCACTGGACTTGCCCTTTCATAGAATTCATGGGATTGACGAGCTTAAAGCACACAACAAATAAGCTTTAAAATATCCACCAAGCCCTTAAAAAACGCTTCAACCTGTCAAAGAGACTTATCACCACACCTCAACGATATATCTACCCATGCCTCAAAGGACAATATTTCACGACATATTTCACGACATGGACAAGATAAATATTTCCCCCTCTTCATACAGCAACCTTCTCCCCATCACCCTCCCCTCCCTATTACACCCCCTCCCCATTACCCCTATTGTAACAAACAGCCCTCATCATCCAATTTTCCCCCAATATCGCGATATCCTTAGCTCTTGAGACAATTCATTATCGTCATTGTGCGTCTTTTCTTGTACAATTCTACACAGCTTTCCTGATCTTATGACAGACAAGAGACATGGCTTTGATTGCAGCATAATCTAGATTTCTCATTCAAGATCAATAACGACTAAAACATCATTATAAATCAATATGTTACCATTAAAACACCCCATTGATTTTTTTACAAAATTAAAAGCATCATCCCTTAAACGAAAGAAAAAGCCCCCACCAACAATCTCCTCCATCATCAACAACTTATACCGGTAACCATCCACCCACCACGCCACCGCTAATACGACAGCCAGCATAGCCCCAATCGCCAACACAATCGCGACACCTAAGCTTTACCCCCGCAAAACCTTCCAACCATCGCCTTCCTAATTCCATCAATAAAATACCACGGATTTCAAAACCACAATTCTCTTCTCTCCCTTCACCTTGCTCCCTCCTTTTTCAAAGAAGGAAAAGCATTTATGGTAATCAATACATCTTTATACAGAAACCTTTAGAGCCCCCTATAGCCATTCGAAGAGCCATCACACCTCTAACCACCCACGAGCCCCCATTTAAGTCATCCCCCACGGGAAATCCCCTGCGCAACACCTAAGCTTTGCCCCCGTAACATCTTCCAACCATCGCCTTCCTAATTCCATCAATAAAATACCACGGATTTCAAAACCACAATTCTTCCCTCTCCCTTCACCTTTCCCCCTCCTTTATCAAAGGAGAGAATGTTTTTTGCCGCAATAAAAAAGGGAAAATAATCGTTTTGCTGTTGACAGAATATGAAAAATCGTATTTAATGATAGGTGCGGTAAGGGATTTTTTGCGCCCAGATTTCATCAGAGAATTTTTGCATTATTATAGACTGTTATCAAACGGTGTGTTTCGCTATAATCTTTAAAAGTCTCTTGTTTAAAGGTATCTTTCGTCTTTCTCTGACTGTTTTTCTTCTGCATCATCCAATTTGCATCACCAACAGCCCTATAATTTTGAGATTTTCAAAACAAGCCGTATCCAATAAGGGCTCCCAATAGAACGCCCTAATACAATACCCCAATAAAAATACGGATACAACACATCACAGAAATGATGAGCACTACACGAATATAAAATATGAAAACGACCAGGATATGCTTTCATCGCCTCATTTTTCAAGATGCGAAGGCTTTTTTTCAAAACATTGTTTAGCCAGAATTGAAGAACATAATGTCATCCATTGATTATCAATATGGAAGCTAATATTATGAAGCCACAAGATTCTTCTCTCCCTTATTCCTCACAAACACAAGGAAGGGCAAATGCACCAGAAGGGGCGCGTGCAACTGCATCATTAGACAATCTTGCTGCACATTCAGAACAACAAAGCAGCGAAAAAGAAGGAAATGTCCCGTTCAATCATGAGGAATTAAAAAATATCATTGCTCGTTTAGAAGAAGACATCTCAACTGGCCGTTGGTTTACAACTGATTATGCAAGCATAGATCTTAAACTGATGCCAGCCTTAGTGGAACAAGCAAATCGTAAATATCCTGAAATGCGCCTTCAATTGGTAGCGTCATCTCACGACTTTGCCCTTGCACTAAAAGAAGCCATCGAAAACGGCATTCAATCTTCTAGATTTATCATTCACACAAAGGATAGAGGAATTCATTTTTCAGTGATTGATCATCAAACCATCGATGACAAAACGTCCGTGATATTTTTTGAACCTACAACACTTAACAATATGAGATCAGCAGTGCTAGCATTAAGGACACAACTGGCCCTTAAAGCGCATGAATTGTCTAACTGTTCTTTTGCCATGGCAGAAATGGACATTCAGCGAAGCTCTTCTGAATGTGGAATGTTCAGCTTAAGCCTTGCCAAAAAGCTTTATTCCGCAGCTCAAAAATTAGAACGACTGCACAAAGATAATATTAAGGGTGTGTTATGTGAACCAGATACGCCTTTATCTGCTGAAAAGTTAGATACATATCTTCCAACCACTTTTTATAAACACGTGCAAGGAAGAAGACGTCTTGGGGAATATCTAAAAGCCAATCCGGATGCGGAACATGAAACAGTAAACAAAAAAGGCGAAACTCTGAGAGAGAGATTTGAAAGAAGCTTAAGTTCAGCAGAAGGAAAAACTGTTTCTGTTTCACAACATAGAAAAAGAGCGACGGAATACAAATCTCTGATGATGTAAGATGTAATGAGTGTTTTAGCCATATCCGTATTCCACATCCACAAAGAATGAAGCTCTGCGGCTTTACGGTAAGATATAAATGCTATTAGCAAATCTTCTTTTCCCTTTGAAAGAAGTAACAATGCAAAAAGTGAGCAATTACCTCTTCAAACAAAAGGCAAAACAATAATATTCTATTAAAAGTAGCCCATTTTAAAGCCCGTATTTTAAAACTTTGAACAAACATAAAACACGCAAGTTTTGAAAAGACCTGCCCGCACTTTCTTATAAAGCAGCTGAAAAATGATTTTTTCCTTAATCTTCAAGAAATAAAGGTTCTTTTTCAAAACATTATTTGGTCAAAATATAAAAAATAATATTGCCTCCCGATTATAACCACGGAGGTTCATATTATGAAGCCACAAGATTCAAAAGATACTGCCGCTCATGCCTCACAAATAGCAGAAAGTAACATCGAAAATGAATCCTTAGAAAGCCTTATTGCCCGTTTAGAACAACTCAACGCTCCTCAAAAAGAAGAGAGCACCTTGAGTCAGGAAAAGTTGAAAGCTATTATTACAGACTTAGAAGATGATCTCGTCACCGGCCGTTGGATTAACTCTTATTATGAAAATATAGATATTAGATTGATGCCGGCTCTCGTAGAAAAAGCAAACAGCAAATATCCAGCAATGAATCTCAAATTGGCTCTTACAGCAGAAGAGTTTTCACACGCACTAAAAGAAGTCGTTGAGAGCGACGCAAAATCTGCTCGATTTATAGTAAATTCGGGAAGCAAAATCCACTTTGCAGTCCTTGATTATCAAAAAGTTGATGACAAAATCTCTTTGATTATGCTTGAACCTACAACATTTCAGAATATCACTGCTTGCAAACTAGGGATAAAAATAAATCAAACCCTTCAATGTCTTCAACTGCCTCCTTATTCTTTTACCACGGCAGAAATGGATATTCAGCGAAGCTCTTCTGAATGTGGGATGTTCAGCTTAAGCCTCGCCAAAAAGCTTCATCTTGAATCTGATAAATTAGCAAGATTGCACAAAGATAATGTTAAGGGTGTATTATGTGAACAAAATTCATCTTTATCTGCTGAAAAGTTAGATTCCTATCTTCCCATTAGTTTATACAAACATGCGCAAGGAAGAAAACGTCTAGAACAATATTTAAAAGCCAATCCGGATGCTGAACATGAAACAGTAAACAAAAAAGGTGAAACTCTGAGAGAGAGATTTGAAAAAAACTTAAGAACAACAGAAGGAAAAACTGTTTCTGTTTCCTCCCACCCAAAAAAGGCTCACTGAATACAAATCTTTGATGATGTAATTGAGGTTTTTTCCATATCCATAAAGAACGAGGCTCTGCTGCTTGACGGTGGGGTATAAATTGCTGTTAGCAAATCTTTTTTTCCGTTTGTAAGCAATTAAAGAGTTAAACAGCAAGCAACGTGACCTCTTAAAGACAAAAAGCTGAATACATAAAATATTTTAGGATTTTGGATGTTAAGTAAAAGCACCCGCCTCCTCCTGTAGCTTTTTTCTAAGAGTTGTCCACTTTTATCTCAAGCGCCTCCACATCAGTACCACTTGCCAAAACAACCGCAAACAGCCACTCTCTGTTCCCCACAATCACACCATCCGTTCTCCCCATCTCTCCCCCCTCACAACCACCGCCAAAACAACCGCAATCACCAACACCAATGCTAACACAAATCATTGTGCAACCCTCCAACCCCTGCCGCGCCAACAATGCCTTCTAAGAATTCCATTCACCAACATATATGTCACCCCTCCAACCTCACTTCTCATGCCACCGCTAACACAACCGTAATGCCACCGTAATGCCATTGCGTACATCAACAGCACCAAGTCTCAAAACCAACAACATCTCTCAACGGAAAACACCAGCCCAACCATTATCCCACTTGGACAACCATGACCTCATTCCCTTAAGATGCTACAACTAACCTTTTGATTTCGTTAAATTTTCACGTCTTGTCTGTTTTTGCAGAGTGAAAAATTTCACTTTTAATGTGTCGACCAGCCTCACTTTAAAGTGAGGCTTTATTTTATGGAGAAGCAAATGAGAAAAATATCATCAGCAGGGCTTGCACTCATTAAACAATGGGAAGGATTGCGTTTGAACGCCTATAAAGATGCCATCGGGGTGTGGACAATCGGCTATGGACATATCAGCGCTGCTGGAAAACCGTTCGTTCGCAAGGGCATGACAATCACTGAAAAGCAAGCAGAAGAAGTTCTTTCTCAAGATTTAAGACAATTTGAAAATACCGTTGAAACAAATGTGACGGTTTCCTTAACGGATGAACAATTCGCTGCGCTCGTATCGTTTTGCTATAATATAGGAGCTTCGGCTTTTTGTAATTCGACCCTGCTCAAAAAACTCAATAACGGCGAATATGAAGCCGTCCCTGCTGAATTACAAAAGTGGACCAAAGCAGGAGGAAAGCGTCTTCACGGTCTAGTGCACCGTCGTGCAGCCGAAGCAGGACTATGGGCAAAAGGTGCTTATGTTTCTCCCAACTACCAAACCGTAGAAACGCAAGCACCAATGGGATTTTTCAAAGCAGAAGCGCTTACACCGATTATTGGTTCTTTTTCTGGACTTGGAGGCTTATTGGCAGGCAATGGTCCCATCCAATGGGCATTGGCAGCCATTATGGTTTTAGCCGCCTGTGCAGGCATCTTCTTTGTGGCAAAACGGTTTCGGGAGCAGCGCTTATGATGTGGTGGATGAAAAAAAATCTGATGATAACAGGAGCGGCTCTGACCGCTTTTTTTATCGCTTTAGCAAAAGCTTTCACTCTTGGAAAAAAGATTGAACAACAAAAGCAAATAGAAAAAACACTAAAGTCATCAATAACACGGCTAGAGGTGGAAAATGAAATTAATCAAAAAAGTGATCCTGATGTACGCGCTGCTCTTACTTACTGGTTGCGCGATAAAAACAATAAATGAGCCTTTTTCTTGCGTTGGTTGGATGCCCATTTATTTAGACAAAAAAGATCTCAATACCATCAGTTCAAATCTCGCAAGAGATATTTTAAAGCATAACAAACAAGGGGAAGGCTTGTGTGGGTGGAAACATGGCTAGAAAAAAAACAGAAAAACAAACAGAGCTTACAGAAAAGGAAAAAGAAATCCTACAAGAAATCATCACAACTTATAAAAGTGTAAAAATGATGTCACGTTATACGAAGTGGATTATATTTATCATTTTCCTATTAGCGCTTGATTTCTCACGTATCATAGATGCGTTAGCAAGTATTTTTACACAAAAATCGAATATTCAGCTCTAAAATAAATAAAAAACATGAGACGTGTTAAATCTTTTTTTAAATAAAAAGCCATTCGTTATTTTTTGAAAACACGGAGATTTTATTGATGATTTTTCACGTCTCATGGGAAATTTTTACACACTCTTCAAAAACGCTTTCATGAAATGAATTTAGGAGCATGAAGAGAGATTTTTAACAAACGCGTGAGTCAACAACTTTACTAACATAAGAAAAGGATCATACCAACGCACATTTTCTAAAATAACCTATTGATACTAAAAAATATTTTATACTCTTCACAAATCCCATCGGGAAGATACCATCGCGAAAAAATTTAAAAATATTTAGAGATATTTTTTTAATAATTGCATAAGTAAACAACGCAAAAAGTATTAACTTGCCTAAAATCCCCTTATCTTTACACTTTAAAAAAAAGAGCAATCAGACACCTCCCTACGCATAAATCCCCAATATTTATACCGCCTCTGTTTATAAAAACTCTGTTTATAAAAAAACTGACTATTTGAAAATATTCATGAGAGGCATTTTTATTTTCTTTCAGTATTTCACCCTAGCTCTCTCCACTTGTGAGGTATAAGAAAACGATTGCGATTGTTTCAACATAAGAAAGAATTGAAATGAAAAAATCCACCGCAATAAAAATCTCTTATTCAACATACAAAACAATGAATAATTCTGATCAATAAAAGCGTTGTTCCATTAAAACCCATTAAAAAATATGAAGCAATACATGATTATCATTATTTGCAAGAATGCAATGCTCTTGAAAACCGTAAAACCACATCACATTGATTTATAATTATCATTAAGCACTCTTCAACTTGAATTAAAGCCCTGCATATCGCAGGATTTTCTCATTTCCCAACCTGTTTCCTTTTAAAATAATCCAAACTATGTCGCTTGCACATTACAGTGTATGGGTCAAAACTATACAAGCAAGGCACGCCTCACCGTCTCACGGACCAACGGCTTGTCATAACATTGAGAGCTGGAAAAGTATATGATAACGCAAGCGTATTCTTTTATTAAGCGTAAAGATGATCGTGCCCTATAGTTTTATGCACTTCATGAGAACTTTGCCCTTATACCATTCACGAGTCCATTGCGAAATCGTCCATTGCGAAATCAGTGTGACAAGCAAGATGTCTCTTAAAAACATGTCAATATGCAAAAATATATATTTGGAGACAAATATATTTGCGGCTTTTCTATTTTACGTGAGGGATTTCACAAAAAAAAGATACGCAAGCAACAAAAGTTTGAGGCATCATCTTCATTATTTAATAAGATATTACTATAAATACCTTTAAAAGTCATAAAGCAAAAAGATGATGACAAGACGCGTGCTTATATACCTTTACATTCTTTCTCAATGAGGCTGTCTTTCTATTGCAGAGATTAACCAAACAGAGATATGCTTGTCCCAGTATACAAAAGCCCTTTAACAGAGAAAACCCTTATTTTTTCATACAAAAGCTTGAAATACCAGCATCTTATTCATAAAAAAACAAACAAGACCCAACATGCTCTGTCCAACTTTCTCGCTTCAACTTTCAATGGATACAAACTCTTGCGTTAGTTCATAAAAACCATTCGCCCTTCTAAAGCGCAAACACAGGATTTTTTTAATGGTGCATGCATAAACTTAAAATGAAAAAATAGAACTGTATTAGGAATAAATGACTATAAATCAAATAGTTATATTTTTATCACTAAAATATTTTCAAAAGAAACCACGATCCCCGCACAATAAAAACATCTCATAAATGCAAGAGAAAAAGTCATGAATAAAGAGAGAGATCTATTCACAATAGCGATACATCAACCAATGAAAAATAACAAAATGCTATAAGATCACTATCATAAAAGGAAGAACTGTACGAAACGTGAAAAAGCATTAAAAAAAACGGGCACAGAAGGCCCGTTTCTTTATTACTTCTATGGAATAAGAGCTTAGAAATCCATTCCGCCCATTCCACCCATTCCGCCACCAGGCATTGGAGGCATTGGTGTATCTTTCTTTGGAACTTCAGCAACCATTGCTTCTGTTGTAATCAGAAGGCTAGCAATTGAAGCCGCATTCTGGAGAGCAGAACGCACAACTTTCACTGGATCAACAATTCCCAAAGCAATCAAATCACCAAATTCACCCGTGGCGGTATTGTAACCATAAGTGTCAGCATTATTTTCCAACACTTTGCCCACAATAATCGCGGCTTCTTCACCGGCATTGGTTGCGATTTGACGTGCTGGCGCTTGGAGAGCACGACGAACGATATGAATACCAGCTTCTTGGTCAGGATTACTTCCCTTAACGGTCAACGCATTTGCTGCACGCAACAATGCGGTACCACCACCAGCAACAATACCTTCTTCAACAGCAGCACGTGTTGCATTCAAAGCATCATCAACACGGTCTTTCTTTTCTTTCACTTCAACTTCTGTTGCACCACCCACACGGATAACAGCAACACCACCAGCGAGTTTAGCAAGTCTTTCTTGCAATTTTTCACGGTCATAGTCAGAAGTTGTTTCTTCGATCTGAGCCTTGATTTGATTGACGCGAGCAGTAATTTCAGACTTTTGTCCAGCACCATCAATAATGGTGGTGTTTTCTTTAGAAATATTGACTTTCTTTGCACGTCCAAGCATATCCAAAGTGACATTTTCAAGTTTAATGCCCACATCTTCAGAAATAACCTGTCCGGATGTTAAGATTGCGATATCCTCTAACATTGCTTTACGGCGATCACCAAATCCTGGAGCTTTTACAGCAGCAATTTTCAAACCACCACGCAACTTGTTAACCACGAGCGTTGCCAAAGCTTCACCTTCCACATCTTCAGCGATAATGAGAAGTGGTTTTCCAGATTGCACAACAGCTTCAAGCACAGGAAGAAGAGATTGCAAATTAGACAATTTCTTTTCGTGAATGAGAATGTAAGGATCATCAAGGTCAGCGACCATTTTCTCAGCATTTGTGACAAAATAAGGGGAAAGATACCCACGGTCAAATTGCATACCTTCAACGACTTCTAATTCCGTTTCAGCGGTTTTAGCTTCTTCCACGGTAATGACGCCTTCATTGCCCACTTTTTCCATAGCATCAGCGATCATTTTACCGATTTCAGCAGCGCCATTAGCAGAAATGGTTCCTACTTGTGCAATTTCTGCTGAAGTTTGGATTTTTTTTGCTTTTTTGAAGAGGTTTGCCACCACTTCATCCACAGCAGCATCAATCCCGCGTTTAAGATCCATTGGGTTCATGCCCGCAGCAACAGCTTTAACGCCTTCTTGCACAATAGCTTGTCCTAAAACAGTTGCTGTTGTTGTTCCATCACCAGCGATATCATTGGTTTTAGAAGCAACTTCGCGCAACATTTGTGCACCCATATTTTCGAACTTATCTTCAAGTTCAATTTCCTTTGCAACGGATACACCATCTTTTGTGATGCGAGGCGCACCGAATGATTTATCAATCACCACATTACGACCTTTAGGGCCGAGTGTCACCTTAACAGCATTAGCAAGGATGTCGACACCGCGCAACAAACGCTCACGCGCTTCACGGCCAAATTTGACTTCTTTAGCAGCCATTTAATTTCTCCTTGGAGTTTTCTCAAAATAGTACACAATGAAAAACTAAGTGCTTCAATTAGCCCATAATTCCCATAATGTCAGATTCTTTCATGATGAGGAGATCTTCCCCATTAATCTTGACTTCAGTTCCAGACCATTTTCCAAAGAGGATACGGTCTCCTGTTTTAACTTCTAAAGGCACGCGCTTTCCGTTATCATCGAGAGCGCCATTGCCAACAGCAATCACTTCGCCTTCTTGGGGTTTTTCTTTTGCTGTATCAGGGATGATAATCCCACCAGCCGTTTTATTTTCAGATTCAACCCGACGGACAACGACACGATCGTGAAGTGGGCGGAATTGTATATTAGCCATGTTTTAAATCCTTAAAACTGAACATAATTGCATTAATCTTAAAAGTTCTTGCTAGCACTCATAGCTTGAGAGTGCTAGTATGAGTTAGATATAAAATCGGCATCTCTTAATGTCAAGAATAGCCATAAAAATAATTTCTCTAAATGAAGCTTCAAAGTCTTGCCTCTTATTGCACTTTCGCGTTATCTATCTTTTTGAGAACCCGTGAACAAAAAAGGATCTTATCATGGTTGAAACACGTCAGGAAACGGATAGCTTTGGAACGATTGCGGTACGTCAAGATCGTTATTGGGGCGCACAAACTGAACGTTCTCTGCATAATTTTAATATTGGTAGTGAAAAGCAGCCTCTTGCCATCATCTATGCCTTAGCCCTTATCAAAAAGGCTGCAGCTGTTGTAAATATGGACAAAGGAAAACTACCAGAAAATATTGGAAAAGCAATTATTGCCGCCGCCGATGAAGTGCTTGCCGGCGATTTTGATACGCATTTTCCACTCTCCGTCTGGCAAACAGGTTCTGGCACACAAAGCAATATGAATGTCAATGAAGTCATTGCTAATCGTGCCAGTAAGATTTTGGGAGGAAAACTTGGAAGCAAAAAACCAGTTCATCCCAATGACCATGTCAATATGAGTCAATCATCGAACGATTCCTTTCCCACAGCGCTTCACATTGCCACCACGTTGCAAACACGCCAACACTTACTACCAATCCTTGAAGCTCTTATTGCTACATTAAAACAAAAAGAGCAAGAATTTGCAGACATCATTAAAATCGGCCGCACCCATACCCAAGATGCAACGCCTTTAACCCTAGGGCAAGAATTTTCAGGCTATCGTGCCGCATTAGAAGCCAATCTTCAGCGCATTGAAAATGCTCTAACCGATGTCCACATGCTTGCTCAAGGTGGCACAGCTGTTGGCACAGGGCTGAATGCACCAAAAGGTTTTGACATTGCTTTTGCAAAAACAGTGAGCGCTTTCACAGGAATAACGTTCCAAACTGCCAGCAATAAATTTGAAGCACTCGCCCATCATGGCGCCCTTGCGCATTTCCACGGAAGCTTGAATGCTCTTGCTGCTGATCTGTTTAAAATTGCAAATGACATTCGGTTTTTAGGCTCTGGTCCACGTTCCGGTTTAGGGGAACTCAGTCTTCCTGAAAATGAACCCGGATCTTCTATTATGCCCGGCAAAGTTAACCCCACGCAATGTGAAGCCTTAACCATGGTCGCATGTCAAGTTTTTGGTAATCACACCAGCGTAACCTTTGCCGCAAGTCAAGGACATTTTGAACTCAACGTTTATAAACCTGTTATTGGCTATAACGTTTTACAATCAATTACCCTTCTTGGTGATTGCATGCGCTCTTTCGATATGCATTGCATTCAAGGATTACGAGCCAATCGCGTTCATATTCACTCGCTCATGGAGCGCTCACTCATGTTAGTCACAGCTCTTGCACCAGAAATTGGCTATGAAAAAGCTGCTGAAATTGCCAAAGCAGCGCATAAACACGATACAACTTTGCGCACCGAAGCATTAAAAGCTGGCGTTTCTATAGAGGATTATGACCGATTAGTTGATCCCAAAAAGATGATTGCTCCCCAATAAACAACCCACTAAAAAAGATGTAAACGTCTTAAAACAAATCTTTCTGTCAAAAGATCGGGGTGTAAGCACACACCCCGATGATGACCGATAACGATTACCCACAGCGTTCATTTTAGGCTCTGGTCCACATTTATGCTATGAGTGGTTTTGTTGCTTATGTTGCTTATATTGTACTTAAAAGGCACAACGGCTTTGGAAAGGAATATCCGGTTTTGGAAAGAAGTGGATAGTCATGGCTCAACACCCAATGGCTATACTGGCAGAAAGTGATTTAAATGGATATGATCTTAAAGTGTTTTTCATTCTAGCTTCGCATCTTGATTTTGACAATCTATTAGCTATTAACCAAACAGAATGAGCTCAAAAAATCGGTATTAATAGGCATAATTTCAATCGAAATATAAAAGATTAATGAATTCATAGTAGTTACGCTTTACAATGTTATCATTATTGATACATTCTGTAGGTAGCTCTTATCTCAATGAGATGATGTATTGATTTATAATGATCATCTAGCGTTATCCATATTGAATGAGAATTCTGAATACCATAGAATTTTCCCGTTTTAAATCTGTCCTATGTTGAATCAATCAAAATCACTCACTTGCACATCACAAGCGAGATAAATGTGTGGCGAAGTGAATGTGTGGATAGAAATTGTATAAGATAAGAAAGGACTAAACACGCCTCTAATGAACCGCCTCAAGTGCCATGAACTGTCACAACATTGTGGAGAAGTCTGTCACAACAGCCACGGGCTGGCAAATATAATGATGATGCCGGCTTGCTTCTTTATGAAACGTGAAGATAGAAGTGCTCAATGGCTTTATCGTTATACCATTCACGAGCCACCATCGTGAAGTGGGTCTGGGAGCATTTTTATAAAGCGTGAAGATAGGGGTGCTCAATAGAGGAACAGCTGTTGGAAAAAAACTCAATGCACCGAAAGGTTTTGGCCTTTGCTGAAACAATCAGCTCTCTGACGGGGATATCCTTGACAACTCGCAAGAAATTTGAGGCATTTACCCATCATAGCGCCCTCACCTATTTCCGTAAAAACCTAAGTGTACGCGCTAATCTCTTTAAAGTTAATCTCTTAAAAATCACCAACGACATTCAGTTTTTAGGCTCTCATCCACGTTCCGGCTTTAAGCGAACGAAAAGGAGAATTTATCGTTTTACATGGCGCATGAGAAACCTCATGAAACTTTAAATTCTCGCACTTTTCTCCTTCTTATTCTTCGTATTCCATTCAAGCAATAAAAACTATTCGCAATCAAAACTATTCGCTTGGATTGTCATAAGCAAAAGTGGCATATAGATAAAAAAAGAAATAAAGAAATAAAGTCGCTCATCCTCTCAAGTGCTCAAAAGGCTATCGCAATACAAAGCTACGCAATATCAGAAACGAGAAAAGAATATGATAGTGCCAATACGCATTTTGCCACTAATTGAATATTAAGTACAATGATATCAATCATAGTGGATAATATATTTAACACTGAGTAGCAAAGAGTGTTTTTAATATATATAAAATAATGTTTTTTTAAACAAATAAAAAGCTCGTTTACTATACTATAATTTTTTCTAAAACAAAGAGAACTCTGAAGAGGGTGTATATAAAAAATACTGAAAAATCAATACAAAAGCGGGATAATAGCATGAAAGAAAGTTTTAAGAACGCTTAAATATGGGTAATTATAGATTTTTTGAGTATTTTAATTTTCATAATGATATTAAATATAGATTTCTTTAACCAATTTGTATATAATACACTTTGTATTCGAAATAAACTGGGGACGTTTTTATGAAAACAAAATGTTTAATTGCACTATCTATTTTCACTTTCATTACCGCTTCAACAGCGCAAGCAGCAGATACGGTAATCTTTGAGCAATCAAAACCGAAGGTTTCATTGCAAAATGATTCATCGTCACGTATTTCACCGGTTACTGTTTCTGCGCCTTTTTCTTGGTCTGGTTTTTATTTTGGAGGACAAATTGGATATTTTTCCAGTAAAAATATTCTAGATTACGCACAAGAAGCCAGGGATGGAAAATGGGCTTGGGTTGATAGAAACTTATCACCGAAACCATCAGGATTGAGAGCAGGTTTGTATGCAGGTTCTAATATTGATCTGGGAGATGACCTTGTTTTCGGTTTTGATACGGACATAGTCTGGTCTGGAAAGAAAAGCACCCAAACAGACAATGGAAAGAAAATTCTAAATGAATTAGACTCCATTAACATTGCCTTTAAAGAAGCTGGGATTCCTATCATAAAACCTGCAGCTCAGGATGAAACAATCCCCAACTATGGTGACATTGTTGTCAGCAGTGTAACATTAAAAGAAACATGGTCTGGTGCTGCGCGTGCGCGTATTGGTTTTGCTTCCCATCGTCTTATGCCTTATATTGCAGGGGGTGTAGCCTATACACAGATGCAATATATCATGTCACTTTTATCAAAATCGCAAGAAGATTCGACAATTTTTGCTTCTGGCGATGTGTTAGATAAGACAAAAACAATGCTTGGTTACACTATTGGTGGTGGTTTTGACCTTGCAATGACAGATAATATCATCATGCGTACAGAATATCGTTATTCAGATTTTTTTAAAAAGAAATTTGCAAACGATGACCTTAAAATCTCTTCTCAAACGCATGATTTTCGCTTTGGTATCGCTTATAAATTCTAAGTTTTGTAGAAAAATTGAACTATTAAAAACCCCTGTTAAAAACGGGGTTTTTTTTATGCCTCTTTCCCCCCTAAAAAGACCTAGATTCTAAAAACTAGGACTAAACTGTAAACAAATAGTCATGAAACAATAAAGCCTCTCCTCTTTTAAAGCAAGCTCCTATCCTCTCACCCTTCCATGTAATGCATTTGGAATATAAAAGCTTTACCACCATACCACTGAGCACCATCATAAAATAAATGAGAGCAGTTATTAAGAGATATTTCTTTAATATAAATATGGATATTGTGCATCAATTGCAGTTTTATAGGGTGATGTTAACTTGGCCTCCCCACTCTCGAAGGATCAAGATTCTAAAAACCCATTTCTAAAATCATATCCGTTTGTAAGAACACAACAACTCTTGGGGACTCTTGGGGCGGGCTCCTCTTGGCACCTCCCCGTGGAATGCCCTTAAACCTAAAGTAAAACAAACACTCTTAAGAATATCCAACACACACTGAAAAAAATACTGCAACCTTTCAAGGAAGTTTACAGACCCTATATGACCACACTTCAAATGACAGTGTTTTACAGCTATTGCATACCAAAGTAGAGAGAGGATATTGCGGTTCTCTGTTTATATAATTTCTGTAACGGAGAGACAGCTTCATTTGGGGAGAATATGAAATTGTCAAGGCAAAAACCAGTTTCCAACCTTACCATTTCCTTTTACTTCGGTTTTACGACTTTCAAAAACCTCTAAAGCCCTATCTTTTAAGCCTCTACAGCTCTGTCTTTTAAAGAAAGGAGTTTACGCATTGCCTCATGCTTGTATTTCTCACGGACCTTTTTGGCGATCACGCCCCTCATGTCATACGACAGCGCTCCAAACCAAACACATTCAAATCTCAAACACGCTCAAATCCCAAATACATTCAAATCAAAAACACTTTGGTTGCTAATTCACATGCGTGTTTTAAAGAAACATCTCTCAAAACCCTCAAGCCCATTTTGCGACAGCACCTACAAGAATATAAAATCTATAAAGCCTCTAAAACACAATCTTTTAAGCCTCTAAAACTCTGTCTTTTAAAGAGTGGAGATTACGCATTGCCTCATGTTTTTGTTTCTCACATATCTTTTTGGATCACGCCCCTCATGTCATACGACAGCGCTCCAAACCAAACACATTCAAATCTCAAACACGCTCAAATCCCAAATACATTCAAATCCCAAATACATTCAAATCAAAAACACTTTGGTTGCTAATTCACATGCGTGTTTTAAAGAAACATCTCTCAAAACCCTCAAGCCCATTTTGCGACAGCACCCACAAGAATATAAAATCTATAGAGCACCATCTTTACACTTCATAAAAGTGCAAGATAAAAGTACAAGCTGGCACCATCCATCATACACTCCTACCCCCCAATGATGCCCTTGAAACGGTTTATTAAGAGGCATTTTTATTCATTTTTTGTAAAATTTCATTCCACAATAGCGCATCCAGCTTGCAATGTACAAGAGACATGATTTTGGTCAATTTAAAATAAACAGACTTAAAATGAGAGAATCCTATGGTATTCGAGGTTTTTCATTCAACATGCAAAACATTGAACACTGTTTATCAATTCCACATGTTTTATAAATCAACACGATGCGCCATAACAGGATAAAGGAAAATATTTATGAAGTGGTGCGGGTGGTCGGACTCGAACCGACACTCCTCTCGGAACCAGATTTTGAGTCTGGCGCGTCTACCAGTTCCACCACACCCGCACATTGCTATAAAAGACAGGACTATAAGAGACAGACTTGTCGATTATTCTTTTGCACTATATGAAGAAGCACAGATTCGTCAACAGAAGACTTCTCATTTTTTAAGAATTCATATCATTTTCTTATCTGTTTTATGAAATATTTTCTTTATTGGATTTCTCTACCGGATTTATAACAATCTCATTTGTAAAGTCTTTACCTCTTAAATTTATAGAAAGCCTCATGATATTAAACAAATTAAAGCTTTGGACGATTTCTTTAGCAAATCGGCGTACAGCACCACACTGGCTTGGTTTCATTGCCTTTATTGAAAGTTCTGTTTTTCCAATTCCGATAGATGTTTTATATATTCCGATGCTGCTTATCCATCAAAAGCGGGTTTATTACTATGCTTTGATTGCGACTATCTGTTCTGTATTAGGAGGCATTGCCGGTTGGTTTATCGGACATTTTGCCTATGATACTCTTGCCAAACCCATTTTAGAAATTTACGGTAAGGTTGAAAGTTTTGAATCTCTGAAAAATAGTGCAACCCTGCAATTTCTAGTCATTTTACTGATAACATCAGGTTTTTTTCATCTTCCCCCCATCAAGATTGTCACAATTTTGGCCGGTGTAATGAGTGTACACCTTGAACTTTTCATTCTTATTTGTATTTTTTCTAGAGGCGCTCGTTTTTATCTTCTCGCATGGCTGATTAAACATTTTGGACAAAAAGCAATGAATTTTCTAGTACAGCATTTCAAATGGATTATTCTCATTGGTTGTGTTAGTCTCGTTTTAATTTATGGGATTTTCATAGCTTTTTTAAACAAAAAGCTTTTATAAGGAACAGACTTAATGGCGTGCCTTTTGTCTTCTCACCCACTTTTATACAAGCACCTTCATCTTGAACCCAGCAGAAAAGAACAAAGTTTATGGGCTTTTTTTCTCGCTTTTTGCTTGTCCGCTACAATAGGTCTTGCCCTTGGTTTTGAATATTTTGGAGGGTATCTTCCTTGCGATTTGTGTCTCATAGAGCGTTTCCCCTATTATGGGGCCATACCCTTTTTGCTCTTAGCAGGTTTTGGAGCATGGTTTTTTCGCATGTCTGCTTGGATACAACTTTTATTTTTGTGTGTTTTTGTCTTAATGTGCATCAGCCTTGTTTTAGCCATTTATCATGCGGGTGTTGAATATGGCTTTTGGGCAGCTCCCCTCAGTTGTGGTTTAAGCGCAGTCAGAAAAACCTCAGACATTAACCAGCTACTTAACCAATTAAACAACATTCATCCCCCTTCTTGTTCTGAAGCATCCGCACGCTTTCTTTTTCTTTCATTTGCCGGCTGGAATGTTGTTGCTAGCCTATTTTACATGCTTATCAGTTTTTATGTTGCCTCAAAAGGGCTCTTTTCAAGCAATAAAAAACTCTAATCATAAAATAGAAACAAAACCGCGTGCACTCGTTCTCTCCAATCGCTTCCCCCTAACCAACACCCTCCAGTCACCAATCACCACCCAAAACCACCCACCGCCAAACCAACCCACCAACACCAACTAGTCACCAACATCCCTCCTCTAGCGTTGTACACAAAAGACAAAAATAAGCAGATATATCCATTTTATGGTTTCACCTCTCTGTACTTATGAGCAACATTTTGATAAAAACCCGTGATAGAAAAGCCGTAAAATAATAAGTGAGGGGACCGATAAATATAAATGGTCTGCTATGGCTGAAGATAAGAACACAGCGCCTTCTACCCTATCACCTATTTCCTTAGATATAACCAAACTTGAAGAACCATGTGTTATGATGGAACATGATCATAATGCATGGCGCGAGCATATAAGAGAAACGGATTTAAATGCTCCTTACAAAAAACCACCTCACATAAAACCACGAATCAAATCGGCACCACGCATCAGACAAGTTTTTTGGTGCGATTTTCCTCATGATTCGATACTCCCTGAATTTTGGAAAAAGCGGCCTGTTTTAGTGCTTTCTAAGAATGCAAAATTATATGGAAATGTGACAGTTTTACCTTTTTCAACGAAATCACAACCCAATAATCCCGCTGCGTATCCAATACAATCTCCTATAGAGAATAAAAAAGCATGGATTATCTGCAATTATGTCACAACAGTTTCTGTAAGTCGTTTAAGTTGCTCACGTACCGTTCCAAGATTATCCAGCGAAGATTTTCATAAAGTTGTAGCTCTGATGCTCAAATATTTACCGCATTTACAGTATTGACTTTTGAGAAAAATAAGTGTACCTATATCAGCATACACGGCATCAGTAATGGTGGCCGCTTCCCCGAAAGGGGAGATAGGAACGAAGGAGTGGGAAACCGCTCCTTTCGTCATTTTTGGTATTTTTTTTGAGAACTTTTTAGCCATTTTTTGCAACCTTCCCTAGAACATATCCAACATTCATTCTCCACCGTTGTTGTTTTGAAATATCTGCGATTTTGGGTAAGAAGAAGGCACTCTCCGTACTGTTAATCCGGTAAAGTTTCCCATGGAGATTACCGTGATGTTGTACATATTTATCATTTCATTGCACAAAAAACCGTGCTGCCGTTGCTTAAACTTTATATGATTTGCCGTAATGGGAATATCTTTCCAAGATTGAAAAAAACATTTTCATAATTTGGCATAACAAACAATCCCTTGTTCTTCGCGCTCTTGAAGTGTTCAATCGCTCAATTTACCAAAAGATATTCGACCTCACAACTTGTTTATTTACGTCCCTCAATACGGATGAAGCGGATGAAAAAGCCAGCATTTTTGAAAAGAAAAAATAGTAAAGAGCATTTAATGATTCAGGCACTAAGAACTACACAGAATACTCCATTCATCTTTGAACGCATCAATTTCTGTAAAGAGAGCTAACAATGCTTATGTAATCTGAATAATATTAGTTTACTTACCATATGATAACCGATTGATAACGATAACGCTAAACACAGAACTTATATCACCAAACCGCAAAATAGTGTTTTTACGATATAACAAAGAAAATTCTGTAGTAAAACAGAAATCAACACCCAACCGATTTCTATCTCTTCACCAATAACAATTGTTTATTGCCCTAACCACATTATTTCACCGGTCACACGACCTAACATAGCTTTTGCAGATAGACTTTTCTTCCTCTTCTCCGAAAAACGATATATGTTAAGCTATTTGGGGATTTACTGCTAAATTGCTAATGCTTGCGCTTTGAATGCCTTTTTCTCGCCGTATAAAAGGTAGATAAAAAAATAATTTCGTTTATCAGCTTTATTTTAAAGACACACCTATTTTTTACAGGATGCGTTCTCCCCTCTATCAGCCCTATCGCATTTAATACACTTGTCGTTTCTAAACATGAACAACCAAGCATCAGAGTGGAGCAATAGACTCTCATCACTTTCATGGGCACTTGCATTGACAAGAGATAAACAAGAGTATTGATCATCACACACGGAGCAAAAATCTATAGCGACTACGCCATAGACTTTCGCCACGCACGGGTTATTCTTAGAGCATATTTATGATGAGATAATCATTTATGACATTCTTTTTGTTGCGCCACAGAACGGGTTTTGCTAACCAGTTTTACTATTGTGCAAATTTTTCAAGAGAAATCCTCACTCGCTCATAGATGACAAGATTTCTTTATGGAGAGCGCACATGGCGCTCAGTTTTGACCTTTTCCATAACAACGATAAGTTCAAACTTTAACCAACACGATAATAGACCTACTCTAAACGATTTACGCACCACCTCATCCGCAACAGGCTGCTCCAATATCGGTGTATTTATCGGTGCACTTACTTGAGGATTTTTTGCACTTCCACGCACCGTAAAAAAAGAAAATATTTTTCTCATATTTAAATCCATTTTAGTTGATTTGGATTTTAAAAGTGCCCAAAAAAATCAAACAAAAATAGAGAGGTACGTTACGAAAACTACAGGGTAAATTTTACTGCCCCAAAATGTCTATTTTCCCCGTCTGAACCGTCAGAGGAACACTATAAAAATTATTTTCATTGAAAAACAATTACTTATAATCTAGGGAAGAAAAGTAAAAAACTCCCCCAGAAAAAGAGATTATCTTCAAAATTATCAAAAAAAGCAGCACAATTTTAGTGATCTTTTTATTTTTTTTCTTTTGATAAAATTAATTGGCAGGTGTCTTAGGAGCCCCTCCGGTAGGTTTCCAATTCGCAACAGCCGCTAATTCCTCAATGAGCTTCTCTCTTGGTAAATTATTATCATCCACCAACTTGTACTGAACGGCATTGTCACTAAGCCACTTTATAAGCGTTCCTTTAACAGTTTTACCACCCTCAACCTCACTCACCGCTTCCCATGCCGCAACAATAGCAGCAAGCTTTGGAGCATAACGTGGATGCGTTGGATCTTGAAACGCATAATATTTTTGGTCCTTAGTCTCAGCAGAATCATCCTCAGGGAAAAAAACTTTAGGTCTCTCACCACGCAATAAAAGCCATTCTTTTAAATCATCTAGGGAAACAGAAGAATATTCAGCAATAGGATGCTCGTTCAAAGGAAACCCCTCAAAATCACTAAGATAGTACCATTCTACCCTTAATTTTCCCTCTTTTGCTTCTCTTACTATGTCACTATAAACAGCTCGGAACAAAGCAATTTTATCAAACGGTACTCGCTCCTCTCCTTCGTAAATATAACTGTCTTCAGGGCTATATTCGCCGGGAAATTTACATACGAGTGGATTCAAGCCCGCTATCAATAACGCTGCCTGCAGTATTGTTATTTTTGGAGAACGTAAAAACCATTCTAAACTTTTATCAATTTCCATATATTCCCCGCTTTTTTACGAAACTTAACATATTTTCAAAACGCTAAGAGCAATCTCCTTCACTACACAGAGATTATCCTCCCCTCACATTGCAACTTATCACACTTTTTAATGAACCCCGCACCCACACCCCTCCTTGTGATCCACAAGAAAATGATTTGAATTGTTTCAATATAAGAAGTTTTGAAGTGAGAGAATCCTACTGAATTTTGGGCTTTCATGCAAGATATCAGGCAAGTTACAAGGCGATAAATGCCCCTTCATAAAGCATAAATTTTTATGCGTGATCTCAAACAATTTAATATGGATAATATCTCTTCATTTATGCACTCCCACCCTTAAACCTGTCCCTGCAATTACAGCACAAAAGATAATTCGTTACACGCTAACAAATCCACCTAAATGCAAAAGCTGTAACAACGCTAAAATGCGCGTAAATATCATAAGAATACTGTCTTACACCTCCACAAGTGGGATCAAGTGGCGTAAAACTGTACAATAAAATGCCATGCCTATAATGAACCGTGCTAAAGACTGTCACAACACTGGGAGCTAAGGTGTACGATGATGCCGGCTTGCTCTTTTATGAAGCGTAAAGATTAAGAAGACTCAATGGAGTTTATATTATTTCATGGAAATTTTGCGGCTCTACCCTTCTATACTCTTCACAGGGGCCCCCTCGCGAAATGGGCTTTTATCCCTTGAAAAAGATCTCTTTTTAAAGAATCATTTCAAAGTCCAAGAGCTGTTACAGTCTTTTGAACGCATCAAATGAATGATGATGCTAGCTTATTCCTTTCCTATATTCTCGAGCATAATACATTGAAATACTTCATTGAAACGTCCCTGTAGCAAAATAAAGCATATTGTCTCTTAAATTTTTTCACGCAATTATTTCTTTCATGCACCCCTGTCGTCTCCATTTGATAAATCTCCTTGTACTTTCTCAGCATCCCATCACCTTTTTTCTCAGTGCAACCTTTTTGCAATTTGTCAGTTTTTAACTTTTAGATTGACTTTTGGTTTATTTTTCTTATGTTTTAGAATTATTCTAAAGTGCAGAGGAACAGAAAATGTTGAAATTGTTTTTTTCATTTGTACAACGTAAAGCTCTGTCCTTTCGTTCAGCACAAAACGTGATGCTTAAAGCGCTCAAATTAAAAGAGCAACATGCGGCGCTCTATTTAAAATATGCAAAAGCTCTAGAACCTTATTCCTCTAAGGAAGCCGCGGTTTTTACCGCCATGGGGCTTCAAGAGCTTAAAAATTATAAGCAACTTTTGTGCCTTTCTTGCCATAATCGTGCAAACACTATCGGTTCGTTATGTGACAAAACTTCTCTTGTGAAAGGCAAGAGCCGCCATCCATCCCCAAAAACAATAGCGGCAAATCACACCATAAAAAAACCTTCGAAAACGCAAAGACAAACACTTTTGACTTGGATTCAACCAGGTCTTGCAGGATTAATGGATGGCTCTGTCTCGACCCTTGCCCCCATTTTTGCCGCAGCTTTTGCCACGGGAGACACGCACCAAACTTTTTTGATAGGGCTCTCAGCTTCAATTGGTGCAGGACTTTCAATGGGTTTCACAGAAGCAGCCCACGATGACGGAAAATTATCAGGGCGTGGTTCGCCATTAAAAAGAGGTATTGCCAGCGGCATTATGACAACATTAGGAGGATTAGGCCATACTCTTCCCTATTTGATCAACTCTTTTTATGTAGCAACAATTATTGCTTTTATCATTGTTTTTTTCGAACTAGGCGCCATCGTCTGGATTCAGAACAAATTCATGTCAACTCCCTTTTGGCGTGCATCGTTACAAGTTATTATTGGCGGAGCGCTCGTTTTTGCTACGGGTATCTTCATTGGTAGTATTTAAAACAAACAGCATGAAAAATAAGCATTTCCCATACAAAACAAGCAGCAAAACCCATCGTCCCATCTATAGATTTTTCGCTGCTTGTTTCAAACGGAATCTTTTGTTAGAGTTGTGTTTGTTTTTTCTATTTTGGAGATGCTTTGACCATGCCTTCTACGCACCTGAACAGCCAAAAGAGTCCTTCTTCCTCGAATGCATTTCCTTCTCCCCCTCCACAACAAATAACCTTATCGATCCAGCGTCTTGAGCATGGACAAGGTTTAGAACTTCCTCACTACGCAACGGCTGGTTCTGCGGGTCTTGATCTACGGGCAGCAATTAGAGAAGAAGAAACGCTTGTTCTTGCCCCAGGGCAGCGCGCACTCATTCCAACGGGTCTCATTTTTCACCTTCAACCTGGTTTTGAGGCACAAATACGCCCACGCTCTGGCTTAGCCTTAAAGCACGGCATCACATGCCTCAACACTCCAGGAACGATTGATAGTGATTACCGTGGTGAAGTCAAAGTTCTTCTTATCAATTTAGGCCAAGAAGACTTTTCTATCCAACGGGGAATGCGCATTGCCCAAACAGTCATCGCCCCCGTATTCCAAGTCAAAGTTTGCGCTATTGAACCAGAGCAAAATACCCAAAGCCATAACGAGAGCCGTGGAACAGGAGGTTTCGGTTCAACGGGACATACTTAAGAAGCTCTGAAAAAATCACTCCCCTCAAAATATAACACTCGCTTATTCTAACTACTCTTTCACTGAAAGTCTTTCGGGCTTTTAAAGTATAGAAGGAGTGCGCTTTTGCTTTCAAAGTTTTTTTACCAAACACCCCTCTAAACGATCATCCTTACTCTTCCTCTGTCTCTTCTCAATCTTCACATGCCCTAACTTTATCCCTTCAGCGTCTTGCACTTGGAACAAGGAAACTTCTTCACTACGCAACGGCTGGTTCTGCGGGTCTTGATCTACGGGCAGCAATTGGAGAAGAAGAAACGCTTGTTCTTGCCCCAGGGCAGCGCGCACTCATTCCAACGGGTCTCATTTTTCATTTATCACGTGGGCTTGAAGCACAAATACGTCCACGCTCTAGCTTAGCCTTAAAACACGCCATCACATGCCTCAATACTCCAGGAACGATTGAGTGTGATTATCCGGAAGTGAAGTCAAAGTTCTTCTTATCAATTCGAGCCAAGAAAACTTTTCTATTTAAACGGAGAATGCGCATTGCCCAAACAGTCATCGCCCCCGTATTCCAAGTCAAAGTTTGCGCTATTGAACCAGAGCAAAATACCCAAAGCCATAACGAGAGCCGTGAAACAGGAGGTTTCGGTTCAACGGGTCATACTTAAGAAGCTCTGAAAAAATCGCTCCCCTTAAAATATAACACACACTTATTCTAACCACTCTTTCACTTAAAACCCCTTGGGCTTTTAAAGTGCAGAAGGAGTGCGCGTTTACTACTTTCAAAGTTTTTTCACTAAACGCACTTCTAAACAATCATCTCTCAATTACGTTTCTTGTACTACACAAAACTTCATTATCACCGGATACCCCTCCCCCATAACAAAAACATTGGCATTAACCATTAAAAGCTCACACACCGCTTGTAATGTCGACAATCTATATATCATATTGATTTATAATAATGAATTGTCTTTCAACTTAAATGAGAGATCTCAATACTGTAAGATTGTTTCATTGCAAATCTATTTATATTACATCAATCAAAAGTATATCTCTCACGTTCCAAACGTAGCTAGCATGTAGATAAAAAATGGAAAAATACCTATAATGAATACTTGTACTCAGCACTGTCACAACATTGGGAGAAAATATAAATACTATAATGGTGCTCGCTTGCTCTTTTGTTAAGCATAAAGATAGTGAGGTTCAATAGATTTTTTATTATTTTACGGGAGCTTTACCGTTATACCATTTATAAACACCGTCGCAAAAAGGGCTTTAAAATGTATTAAGACACACAACAATCACCCTTGGCTGTTTTTCTTGATCGCACCTCTTGAGGCAAGATGAGCAGTGCTTAATCCTAAAAAAACCGATTCAATATATAAACCCCCTGCATATGCCTCCCCTGCGTAATATCAAACTCATGCGTATTGGGTTTAATAAATCCACGACAAAACCCTCATCAATTTCACTCTACGACTTTGAGTCATATGCTTTGCTTCCTGCAACAAAGGCTATTTTTATCACTGGTCAGAGGGCATCGGCTGGAATATTAGCGTTTACCGCAGTACCCGTTATTACGGCATCCACGTGCCCCACAACGTTACCACCCGCGCTACCACCCGCTCCATCGACAGCAACGTCCGCTACCCCTGTTGTTTTATTATTGATCTCACCTCTTGAGGTAAGATTGGTAGAGTTTTGCAATCCTACAAGACCGATTTTATTATATCCAGCCATGCGTATTTGATTTAATAAATCGATGACAGTACCATAATCAATTTCGCTATCGGCTTTGATTAAAATTTTTGTCTCTAAATTTTGCGTCGTTTCCCTCAACAAAGCTTCTCTTAAAGCTGCCTGTTCTACAAGATGATCACCAATGTAAAGAGAACGATCTTTTTGCAAAGTAACATAAAGGGGTTCATCAGACTGAACCACTGAAGGTGTTTGAGTTATAGAAGGAAGCTGAACGGGAATGACAGATGTTGCCAAAGGTGCAGCAACCATAAAAACAATAAGCAACACCAATACAACATCAATAAAAGGGGTCACATTGATTTCGCTTTGCAACCCACTCTCGTCTATATCCCAATCATTATTAAGGCTTGCTTTCATTTTTTATGACTTTTCTGTTGTCTTTGTCTATCAAGTTCACGGCTCAAGAGCCTTTCAAGAGCCGCAGCGATATCACCTAAATCATTGCGATAACCACTCAAAGCACGCATAAGGCTATTATACATAACAACGGCGGGAATAGCTACAAAAAGCCCAATAGCCGTTGCGAATAAGGCTTCAGCAATTCCAGGCGCCACCACATCAAGTCGCGTTGTTTGAGACTGAGCAATCCCAATAAAAGAATTCATAATTCCCCAAACAGTTGCAAAAAGACCAACAAAGGGAGCAATTGCGCCAATAGTTGCAAGAACAGCGCTTCCACATGCAACACGGCGTGTAGCAGCCAGCAAGCAGCGTGACAAAAGTGAATGAACCCTTTCTTTTAAACCTTCATGAACATCGCGAGCCTTAGCATCGCGAACATCGCGGGAAACATCTTCATATTGATTGCTCTCCTCATAAAAGAGAATATCTTCAATCGTTTGTGCACTTTCCCCTGCACTGGTTTTTTCACCAGAGCTTTTATTTATCCCTTCAGGAGCAGAAAAATGAACCTGTTGTGTAGAAAGATACACCTCTTTAAGAACTTCTTTGAGAAAAAACACCCCAGCCCCTTTGCTTTCTTTCAAGCTAGCTGCCAAACGCGTAAGAGTCTGAGCATTAAGAACCAATTGAAGTTCATGACGTACTCTTCGTTTTACCAAAGTGATCTCAACAATTTTCACAAAAGCAATTGTCCAAGACATAAGTGAAGCAAGTAACAAAATAATGATAACGGCTTTCACCACCCAATCAGCAGCCATAAACATAGAAAGAGGAGAAAAATCATGCACTGTCAATACAGAAGACATATTATCTAAAGGGACTGTTTTATCTAAAGGGACTGTTTCAGATTCCATTTTTATCTCACATTCTTGTGCTCTTATCTTTATTTATGAGCTGGATCGTCACCCCGCACAGCATCACTGTTCCACAATGCCACTACCCTTTTAACGTCGCTTTCGCATTCCTCTTAAGAAAGAAAACTTGATAAATCAAGTATAGTTTTATTCCACAAGCTCTCTCTTATTCTAAAGAAATCACTCAAGAAATTTTTCTCTAACAATTCAACAAGTTTATCTTACTCAATCAATTTATTGCATAAATTAGGCAAAATGATAAACTTACAAGAAATATTGCATATAATATTTTCATTTATAAGAATAATTTATCATCGTTCCTGTTGAATAAATCCCTCATATCGCAAAGCTTCTTTCATTTCAGCGGCTCTTTTAAATCCAACAAAATAATTTCTTTCATGGAATAAGCAGCAAAAATATCATAAAATCCTTGGAGAAAAGGATATGCACTTCTCTAACAATCAGTGCACTAAAGTACCTTCTATCCAAATAAAAATATACCTTTTTTTAAAAAAGAACGATCGCAATATCTTAAACTGACCAAAAGTATAATGGGAGAGCGCGATTAGCCCTCAAATACATAGAGAGCAAAGAACAGAAATAGCATTTTCTTTTTCTTCTGCAAAAGCATAAAAATGACATTACTTCTGCCGCAAAATCACAATAACCATGTTTTTTATCTGTCACAAGCCCAAAAAATAAGCCTCAACACGCTTTTTAAAAAAACTTTTATAAAAAAACTGTGCCATGAGAAACTGAAGAATGGTGCTAAATTCCTGCAAAAGCATAAGACAATTTTCAACCGATGTAATCCTTTACGAACAGAGCATATTGTATAGGAAAGATTTATTTTATCAAAAACAGTTTTAAATTCGACAAAGTGAAAGGAACCAAAAAAAACTTTTGGCGTTACTCAAGCAGTGAAAATTTTCACTCCAATGCAAATGATCACTATGAACACACCAATACAAATATAATGAATCAAGAGGGAAAAATATCATGGCCCATAATAAAACAACACAGCACGATAAATCAGCCGTAGAAAAAGACCTACAAGGACAATTAGAAACGTTACGCACTGAAATTTCAGGGATTACCTCAACCCTAACAGATCTTGGTGCAAACAAATTCAACGCCGCCAAAGACAAAGCGGAAAAACTATATCACTCAGCGAAAGAAAGTGGTGAAGACATGATGTCTCAAGCAAAAGAAAAAATCAGTGATCTTGAACAAACCATGAATCAATGCGTTCGCAAAAATCCTGGTAAAAGCGTTTTGTTTGCTGCAGGGGTTGGTTTTATTCTTTCTCAATTACTGCGTCGTTAAGCAATGCATAAGTTTATCGCTCCTCTTTTAAACCATCTTGTCGGTGGAGGGCTTAAAAGCACAGTCAAACAAGTACGCCTTCAAGCAATTTGCTATGGGTTTATTGGCATTTCATTCTTCATGTCTTTGCTTTTTTTATGTATCATCGTTTTTATTGCATTATGTTCTGTTATGAAACCTCTTGCCGCCGCTAGTATCATGTTTTTAATTTGTCTTTCTCTTGCAGGATTAGGTCTTGTTATCAATCGTGTTCTCAAGGCTTATCAACGCTATGACCAACAAAAAAAGACAGAAGAACAACGCCACAAACTCATGACAGACGCGACCGTTTCCAGCCTTGCAGCTCTCAGTCAACATTTCCCTTTTGCCAAATTGAGAGTTCCCATTCTCGGACTTGTAACTTATTTTTTGTGGAAAAAAGATAAAAAAGACCGCTTTTCAAAGTAAAATATGTAAAGCTGTCACTCTAATCCCCCCAATGTGCTTTCTTTTGCTATAAAAGAAAGCACATCTTTTTCCTCATAGTCTCTTTAGCTTCTTCAAGTTCCTGAAAAGAAATCCCCTTTATTTTCGCTAAAAAATCCATGGATCCGATTAAATCTCTTTCAGATTGCAATCCATGTTTCATGAACATAGCAACATGAGGCAAAGCTTGCGTTAAAAATTCTGATTTGATTGGAAGCAATGTAGTGTTTTTTGAAGATAGGGATAATTCGCTTCTACCTTTCTCTATTTTTTCATAAGCCTTTTTTTCATGACCGAAGGTCATGTTATTGATTTGAGTGTGTTCAGATTTTTCTGAACACTCGTTTTTGTTACAATTACAATCATAGTTAGGGATTGTATGTTCTATGTGTATCTTGTCAGCAAAATGCCTGTATCTTGTTTTTGATGTTTTTGCTTTAAAAATCTTTCTAAAATCCACTCAAAAAGACCTATCGCTTTGTGCAATTTTTCCACCAAAGCTTTAGCCGGCCACCCAATAATATGAATGATTTTTTTGCATTCTAGAAAAAAGCAATAACATAAGCGGTGTCACTTCCATTTCAGCGTAAGAGGTTTTTATTTGACGCACCAATCCGTTCTATCAAACTTATGTAAATGTGATCATTTCTGATTAAATATACTGTTGATTTCCTGCTTCTTTGAGGCTGGTTTCACCAAAGTCACAGGACATTGGCCAGAGCCTTCCTCTCCACAGGCTGATACGGTGGAACTCACCGCCAAGTTTTTTAAATTAATCGCGGCATTAATGTCTCGATCATGGTGTGTACCACAATGAGAACATCTCCACTCACGTATGTTAAGAGGCAATTGTTCAATCTTACATCCGCAATGATGGCAGATCTTACTGCTCGCATACCAACGATCTGCAATAACAATCTGTCGACCATAACGTGCCACCTTATATTCCAATTGACGGCGAAACTCGAAAAAACTTTGATCTGCAAGGGCACGCGATAAATGCTTATTTTTCAGCAAGCCTTTTACATGAAGATCTTCCAGACAAAATGTACCAAAACGCTGAATTAAATCTGTTGTAACTTTATGCAAATGATCTGTTCTGATATTACTTATCCGTGCATGAAGCTTAGCGAGTTTTTGTTTCTCCTTATAACGATTGCTCGAGCCTTTTTGCTTACGACTTAGCCTTCGTGATAAGCGCCGTAAACGATTTAGCAAAGCCTTATAAGGTTTAACGCCTCCTATGGTTTCTCCTGTCGAAAGCGTTGCAAGTGCATTGATGCCCAAATCAAGACCAACAATAGCTTGGTTCTCGCTCAGTGACTCTTGATTATCTGTTTCAACGCTAAGACTTACAAACCACCGATCCGCTTTACGGCTAATGGTTGCTGACAAGATCTTTCCTTGAAATCGCAATTGTTCTCGCAGACGAACCCAACCAAGTTTGGGAATTCTTATCTTGAAACCTTGCAACTGTATTTGATCATTGGTCAAAGTAAAACGATCGTGCACTCCTTTCTTTCTAAAAGTGGGATATCGGCTTCTCCCTGAAAAGAAATTCTTAAAAGCCACACCCAATTGAATAATTGCCATTTGTGGAGCATTTTTAGTAACTTCCATCATCCATGGAAATTGTTCTCGTTTTAGAGAATTGAATTGTCTACGTAGCGCATAGTCATTAGGCTTTGGTAAATTATTATCTTTCTTCCATGCTTCATATTGCTGCTGCCATTCCTTCAGTGCCCAATTATAAGCAAAGCGCGCGCAACCACTGGCTCGAGCCATGTAGCTTCGTTGTTTATTGTTTAAGTCTAGAGCTATTTTGTGAGCAACAATCATTGCGATGCCTCTACAGCTTGACGAACATTCTCTAATAACTTTTGATTTTTTCTCGAACGACTTCCATAAAGACGAGCACTAAAGACAGTAATAATTTCTAAAATATCTTTGGCTAAATCCTCTTCAAAACTGCTTTCTTCCCCCTGATTGAGAATGACAACCTCAACTTGTTTGGCTTCACAAATGGCGAAGACCAATTCTGCACCAAAGCGCAATAAACGATCTTTATGCGTAATAACCAAACGACCAATTTCATTTTCAATGAGAGCATCCAATAAACGTTTAAGACCCTTTTTACGATAATTCATCCCTGACCCTAAATCAGAGATGAGTTCATAAGTCCAACCTTGGCTTGCGCAATAAAGCTCAAGAACCTGTTTTTGTCGCTCTAAATCGTCTTTTTGATCATGGCTCGATACACGCGCATAAGCAATGGTTTTTCTTTGTGACAGTTCTCTCGAATGAAAAAGCTCAGGCCTAAGCCTAGATAGGTCATAACGGCGGTGACCTCCTGCCGTATGCTCAGAAATAATTTTGCCTTCACCTTCCCAACGGCGCAAAGTGCTAATCGAAACACCCAAAACTTGAGCGGCCTTACCTATCCCAACAAATCTATCCATAATGTATATGATTACACAGATATAAATAGATTACAAGTAAGCTGTTAAAACCCTTCTGTTAACGCAGTTGGGTTTTTATTTTTTTGCCATTGTGTCTCCTTTTATTGCGACGACTCATAGCTCGAAAAAAGCGTGTCAAGGCCAAAGCTATATTAAAAAAAAGATTTTCAATATGGTAAAGATTTTACAAACAAGCTACCAAAACAAATTCTAGATAAAAACATAAGAACCATTTTTAGTTCTTTCTTATACAAATTTGATCCACACACTCATCCCGCTTGTTATGTGCAAGCGAGTGGTTTTGATTGATTCAACATAAACAGGTTTGGAATGAGAGAATCTTGCGTTATTCGAGGGTCTAATTCAATATGAATAACGCTAGATTATCATTATAAATCAATATGATTGTATCTTTAATAAGAAATAAAAGTTTGTATTTTAGCGTCGAATAGAACCTCTTTTAAAGGTAATTTTACCGCAAGTAGTATTTCACAAAATTACAATTAAAACAGAAAAATAATTGAAAAATTTTTCTTCTGAGAAGCTGATTTACGCAACAACTATTCTTTATTTCAGCCCAAAAAAACCTTTTTAAAATTACTTGATAAAGCAGAGCATTGCATATTTCTTATTGCGATTGAAGTGAAATAACCATTGAAATCAAGAATAATACTTTTTGAATGAACTTAATAATTAAAATGGAAATTAGCTGATCAAAAGAGTTTTTCGATTTATACCAGTATAGGCCAATTTGTTTTCCAAACTGAATATTGCGTAATACAGTTAAATTGACTTTACAATTATAAAGTTATAAGTCTTCAGACTTTTTACAAAATACTAATTGTCTTGAATATAAATAAGGCACATAATAACAATATGAGGAGGATATTATGATATACGGGGGACGAATAAATTTGATCGCGTGTGGAAAAACATTGAAACAGTTAAGAATCTTCAACCTCTGCAAAGTATAGGAATAAGAGCGACAGTTACCAAAGAGATTCTAGAAAATATTATTAATTTTATCGATTTTTGTATAAGCAAAGATGTCCATTATATCGGATTCAGGCCGCTCGATACGTCGTCATTTAGTTTTTCTAGAAAAAATAATACAAAGGATCGATCTAAGGCTTTAAGAAACAAAACTCTTCCGCCAAACGCCTCACTTTTTCATTTGAGAGATGAATTATCAAGGAAAGAATCCCCCCTCCAGATTTATATAGATAAAAAGTTCCAAGAAAAGAAAATCTCATGGACGTCACAAAATTTTGTAAATTGTATTAATTATTACTTAGGCGAAAATTCTACGTACGTTTCGTCGCCGTTAATGTGTTTATTTCCATTTTCATCCTTGGTATTGGACTATAATGGAGATTTAAAAAATTGCTTTTATTCAGAAGCTTTTGGGAATCTACAAAATTATGAGGCAATAGATTGGTCTGCTCAAAGCGTTTTAAAATCTTTGAAAGAATCTGGCGCATGTAGCGGATGTCGTGGGAAGGTATTTTGTGGATAAGGTTAAGCAATTTAAGATTTATAGTGTTAGCAAGTCTACTGCTCTAGTGGTTGCTGTTTTACCACTTTTTTTGTCGGAAAAATTGCATTTGTCGCAAGCGGAAATTGTTTTAATCGGTAGTTATTTTTTATTGCTTCCTTTGATCTTAGAAGTCCCCTTGGGTTTATTATCAGATGTTTATGGAAGTAAACGCATTATTTATACTGGGCTGTTTTTCTTTCTTTGCGGTTTTTTAGCTCTTTTTATGAATTATGCATATTTTGCTTACGCCACTTATTTGTTGTGTATTACATTAGCAGCCGCTTGTTTCTCAGGTGCGGAAGATAGTTTACTCTTTTCTGTAGTACCAAAGCATCGCACACTGTTTTCCGTTAAGTCCGAAGTGGCTGCTGTTACCTATAGTGTGACAACAGTACTTATTTTTTTAGGAGGAATACTTTATTATGTGCATCCTGCATTGCCTGTGATTTTTCAAGTCCTTTCATTAATTTTTGCTATTTTTATGTTTTCAAAACTGACGAAGGGATTAGATAGTTTTCATATCAACGCTCATCCGAGTATTTTCACAGTTATGTGCGCCAGCGGTAAAGAAGTCAAAAATCCTTATCGCTTCACTCTTATTTTTTTAAGTGCAGTTTCAGCTTTTGCTATTTTGGTTAACAATCGAACTGTTTCTATCGCATTTTCTGATTTTTTGCCATTTCAACCTGCTATTTTGGTTTCGATTATTTTTATCATTGGGAATTTTTTTTCAGCAAGTTCCAATATATTGTTTCAGAAGTATTTTTCAAAGTTTCAAAATCCTATTTTTCCCGTCTTAATGATTGGTTGTATGGTAACCATTGCTTTTTTTCTCATGTCATTTCAAATCATTGCGGCTCTTATATTAGGATTTTTACTGCTATGTGTTTTTAAATCTGCTTATCGATCTTATCTGTCGTCTCTTCTTATAAATTCACTGATTGATCCCAAAGCTATCGCGACTGTTTTATCATTTACAGCCATTATTACAGCTGTTGTATCCTTTGCATTCAGTTTTTTATACGGTCATGTTTTTTCAACATTCTGGCAAGCTAATTTGTGGTTAGCAGTGATTATGGCTGTGATTTTTGGGGGGGCTGCTTTAATTATTTTTGTCAAAAAGCAAGAAATCATTTGGTTACAGCCTGAAAATGCACAATCGTCAAAACAACATTTCTTGAAACGCAAGCATCAAGAGTTTTGCTATGGGCAAATTTATCCGGAAGCATCGTGCATTAATGAAAACATCAAGGATGGCTCTTTTCGACAAAGTCTCTATCCTGCACCAAATTTGATAACACTTTGCGATGAAGTAGTCGAATGGGAGTTTATCCGGGGTACTGCATTGAGCCAAATGGATTTGCTACATCAAAAGGCGATTATTGATCAAATCAATAAGATCTTTCAAGATCGATTAAGCAAGAATATAATCTTATCACATGGAGATTTAGATCCTGATAATATCATTGTTACTCCTGATAGTTCTTTTATGGTAGTGGATTGGGATTTATGTCAAGAAGCCAGTCCGGAATTGGATATCTTAACATTTTTCACCAGTCCAAGATTATCTCTCAATTTAGAAGAACGGATAGACTATATTTCTCATTTGCTGTCTATATCAAAGGATGAAGCTTTACCAATGATAAAAGCGTTTGTGGCTAAAAAAATTTCTGATCTTTCTCTATACCAAAATATTTTCATGAAACAATTAGTCTTGGATTATATAAACTTGAATAAGAAATTTCATGGGCGATAATATTGTAATTTGTAATGAAAATTGCAGTGCGGGCTGCAATCATTGTCCGTATTCGATAGAATGTATGGTGAGAGATGACGCGTTTCCTGAATCTTTATATCCAATAAATGACATAAAATCTGATTTTATTATTCTTTCTGGTGGAGAGCCTTTTGAGCTCGATTATGATTTACTTCATAAATATATAAGAGTTTGAGAGGCAGAAAGCCTTTCATTTAAAAAGCAAAACGAAATGACGTATAGCCAAGGGAACGCGCTCTTACATAGCGCTGTAGTGAGCAACCTATATGCATACGCGAGCTTTAAACACAATAATTTTTCATCATGAGAGTTGTCCACCAAGGACTGTGTGGATTATGATTAACTTTTACCTAATAAAGTTTGTAATGGAATATTGTCTTGATTTTTAAATAGCGCTTGAAAAGACGCTTTATCAATAATGGTCAATATTAATTATGGTCAATGGGATTATAGCTCCCGTGATCTCTTCGCCAATCTTCTGGTTGTTGAAATTTGCTCGACCATAAGCCATTTTGTGCTTTTTGAGCAGCAGATTGTAGAGTTTTATAGTCTGCTGGAGATGGAAAATTATGCTGATCTTGTGTTAACACCATCAACCCTTCTGCAAGCCCCAAACGTGCCAGATCAACCCCGTCCACAAAACATTGTGCATAATGAACCTGTTGAATGACACGTGCTTGCCGACAAGTAACATTTTTATCGATTGTTTTTGAGACAAGCCAAGCAGTAACAAAAGCACCACATGGCCACTTAACTCCGTTGCGTGAGGCAAATTGCCTCATTTCACAGCTTTCCACACCATATAAGCGGATATCACGGATAATCTTTTTTCTCCATCCATCGTCCACAAGCGTAATCATTTTAAAGGTCACACCACTTGTAACCTGTATAGCACCTGAATAAACCGGCACATTTTCTTCATAAAATTGTGATGACAATGGTTCTGGATGCAATACCACATTTTGTTGGTTTACATCTTGTTGGTTTGCATAATCTATCAATTGTGACTTCGGATTTTGAACGGGATTTTCTATTGTCTTTTCTGATCCTTTTAAAAAAGAATTTTGAGTAAGTTCTTCATTATTTTTACTTAAATAAAAGTATCCCCAAATAATAATACAAATTAAGACAATATATTTAGGCGCTGCTCTAAGAGATTTTAAAAGTATCATTTTGAATATTACTATATTTTTTGTTCATTAAATAATAAAAGATTAAATATTGTTAATTTATCAATAGAAAAATTTATTTTTTTCATTTATATGATTCATGATTAATATTTTGAATATTAATTTTACGATCAACTTAAACATAAAGCGGGGAATTTTTCATGAAAAACATGAATAATTTGTTCAGTTGTGAACATACCTTACAAAAAACTACTCTATCCAACACACAAAAGAAATGGTTAACAGCAGCATTGATGCTTTTTATTGCCTTCATGGCACTGAGTGAACCAGCATTTGCCGCAGGTGACTTTGGAAAAGTTGAAACTGCTCTTGATCAATTAGTCAAAGCTTTAACAGGAAACATTGCAAAATCGATTGCAACCATTGCGGTTGCTGGTATTGGGCTTGCATGGATTGCTGGTTATGTTGAAATGCGTAAAGCTTTCTTTGTTTGTGTTGGCATCGGCATTGTTTTTGGTGCACCACAAATCGCAGCAATGTTTATGTCTTAATTCGCTTAACTCTAGCCTTTCAAAGCCATGAAAGAGCACGACAAGCTAACAGAAGATACGTTATTTCTTGCTTGCACACGCCCTGCAATGATTGCGGGCGTGACGGTGGAAGCTATGGGATTAAATGCGATAGGAACGATGATGTTGTTCATTATGACAGGCAATATTTTTCTTATCACCTTTGGTGTGATGCTACATTTCATATTCAAGGAAATCCTAAAGCATGACCATAACAAATTTCGTATTCTTCTGACATGGCAAAAGACATCTATTTTTGCCAGAAATTCGAGTCTATGGGGTGGGGGAAGTATTTCTCCATTACGATTAATTCGTAATTATGAGGAATTATAATGAATAGAACAGAGCGCAAACGTGAAAAGCAGCCAGAAGCGATCATTCCTTATGTGCGCCATGTCAATAAACACATCATTGCGCTGGATTCACGCGCTCTCATGTCCGTTATTAAACTTGAAGGCATTAACTTTGAGACAGCGGATATTATTGATCTGAATGTGCTTCACGAACAGCTCAATAATCTGTTTAAAAACATAGCGGATGAACGGATAGCGCTTTATAGCCATATTATCAGAAAGCGTGAAACCGTTTATCCGGATGGGACTTTCAGATCGGCATTTGCCAAGCAATTAGATGATAAATATCGCGAGCGGATGGTTTCACAGGAGCTTTATCGCAATGATCTTTATCTTTCAATTTTGTGGAATCCACACGTTGATCAAACGGATAAATTAGTGGAGTTTTTCAAACGTTTAGGCAAAGCCAAGCAAGAAAAGACAGAAGTTGATGCAGAGTCCATTCGCAAGCTTGAAGATATTACCACAGATCTTATTCAAAATTTAGAGCGTTATGGTGCAAAAAGACTGAGCCTTTATGAACATGAAGGTAATATTTATTCGCAGCAAAGTGAGTTTATCCACCAATTGGTGGGAGGTCGTCGTGAACGTATCCCTCTCACATGGGGGACGATAGCATCGACTGTTTATTCAGACCGTCTCATTTTTGGGAAAGAGATCATAGAAATACGCACCGAGGCGGAACAACGGTTTGCGGGCATGTTTGGTTGGAAAGAATATCCAGCAAAAACCAGGGTAGGCATGGCGGATGGTTTGCTCACCCTTCCCTTTGAGTTTATCTTCACCCAATCTTTTGTTTTCAAGAGCAAAAACATTGCCAAGCAGATTATGGGGCGCAAACAAAACCAAATGGTCAATGCAGGAGACCGTGCGGGCTCACAAATTATGGAGCTAGATGATGCGCTTGATGATCTTGAATCCAATCGTTTTGTTTTAGGGGAGCATCATTTATCATTGGCAGTTTTTGCTGATACGCCGCAAGAGTTAGCAGATAATCTTGCCAAAGCGCGTTCTCGTCTCACAGATGGTGGGGCTGTCATTGCGCGGGAAGATTTAGGGTTAGCAGCAGCTTGGTGGGCACAATTGCCTGGCAATTATGCTTATCGCACCCGCTCTGGTGCAATAACAAGTCGCAATTATGCAGCGCTTTCTCCTTTTCATTCTTTTCCGGTTGGGAAAATAGATGGCAATGTATGGGGACCAGCGGTAGCCTTGATGAAAACCTCTGCTGGTTCACCGTTTTATTTTAACTTTCACTTTGGTGATTTAGGCAATACGTTTGTTTGTGGTCCCTCTGGTTCTGGGAAAACGGTTATTGTCAATTTTCTTTTAGCGCAACTTCAAAAGCATGATCCCAATATGGTCTTTTTTGACAAAGATCGGGGTGCAGAACTTTTTGTCAGAGCGGGTGGCGGCACTTATATGCCCTTGAAGAATGGTAGACCGACAGGCATAGCACCGCTAAAAGGCTTAGACTATAACAATCCAGCAGATAGAGTTTTTTTACGCCAATGGATTATAAAGCTTGTTTCGTCTGAAGATCAAAAGATCAGTGAATCAGAAAGACAAGACATCACGGCAGCTGTTGAGCAGCTTGCCTTGTTGCCAAAAGAACAACGGACAATCTCCGCCTTACAAATGTTTTTTGACACCACGCATAGGGAGGGGATATCGGGTCGTTTAGAAAGATGGTGTAAAGGCAATGCCTTAGGGTGGGTTTTTGACAATCCTGATGACGACATTGGCATTGATGCAAAATTTATTGGTTATGACATGACGGATTTTTTAGACAATAATGAAATTCGTCCACCTTTAATGATGTATCTTTTTCATAGGATTTTGTCTCTGATTGATGGGCGTCGTATTATCATTGTCATTGATGAGTTTTGGAAAGCCTTAGAGGATGATTCCTTTAAAGCCTTTGCGCAAGACAGGCTGAAAACTATTCGTAAACAAAATGGTTTGATGTTGTTTGCAACACAATCTCCCAAAGATGCAATCAATTCGACCATTGCTCACACCATTATAGAGCAATGTCCAACACAGATTTATTTTCCCAATCAAAAGGGCAATCATGGGGATTATGTAGAAGGTTTTAAATTATCGGACAGAGAATTTAACCTGATACAATCAGAATTAAGCCGTGAGTCACGGCGTTTTCTCATCAAACAAGGGCAAAGTTCAGTTGTAGCAGAGCTAAATTTACGCGGCTTTGATGATGAAATAGCCATTTTAAGCGGCACCACCAAGAATATTGAACTCCTAGAGACCATTATGGATGAAGTTGGACAATCTCCAGAAAAATGGCTTCCTATTTTTCAAGAAAGGTCAAAGAAATGAAAAAACTTTTATTGGCAACAGCCGTCTATGCAGCTTCATTTGGCTTTCAAACAAATGCCTTCGCACAAATGCCTACATTCGATTTACAATCTTTTACGCAAGGGGGAAAGCAACTTGAACAATTGAAGCAACAAGTTGATAAAGCAAAACAACAAATTCAACAAGGCAAACAACAGCTTGAGCAATTAAAGAGCCAGCTCGATCAAGCGAAACAATTATATAACTCCCTAAATGTCAAGCCTGACGTCTCGGGATTGAAAGACATGTTTAACAAGCAAGGGAGCAGTGGCGCCCTCCCTTCAGATTTCAACCACTTTCAACAATCGATGGGCAGTGGCGGTGGCGGTGGCGGCGGCGGCGGTGGTGGCGGTGGCGGCGGGAGCAGCAGCAAAAACGCGCAAAAATGGCAAGAAGAACTTAAATACAAAGAGCCCGCGGGGGGCGCAGGATCAAAAGAGGCAGTAGATGCTTTTTACGCAGAGGAAGTGAAAAAAGCTGAACAGCGCGTAGTAGGACAAGCAGCCAAAGGACAAGACGTCTACGAAGAAGCCAGTGAAACACAAAAAAAAATTACCAAGCTTCTTGACGAACTTGGAAGTACTGAAGATGCGGGTAAAATTCAAGGCATTCAAGCACAACTAGAAGCGATACAAGCAAAACTCCAAACACAAGTCCTTCAAATGCAAGCCGCCGCAATGATTCAACAAGCAGAAGAAAAAGCGGCAGAAAGACGTGAAATGGAAGAATTTAAAGCACGATACAAAGCTTTAGCCAAAACACTTCGTGGTCAATAAACGAGAAAAAAGAGGGGCTTGAATATGAACAAGATCATCATAACAACATTGCTACTTTGCACAGCGCTTCTCGCTGCTGGTTGTGAAAAAACCTACAGCGTAGAAGAACTTAAAAAAAATAAAAAACTGATGGAAGAAGTATTAGTGAAATGTTTGACGTCAGGGGATTTGAATTCGAAAAATTGTAAAAATGCAGAGCAAGCTGAACTTGAAACCCGTAAAAAATGGAGAGGCTTTGGCTCAACAAATGACGATAAACAAGAATCTGAAAAGAAACAGGACAATAAATCATGAATAAAGTTCTCGTAACAACATTGCTGCTTTGCACAGGGCTCATCACAGCTGGCTGTGAAAAAACTTACAGCGTCGCAGAATTTAAAAAAAATGAAAAATTGATGGAAGAATGGGGAGCAAGATGTGGATGGTCAGGAACTTCAAAAAATTGTGAAAACCTAAGAGTAGCAGCTTTAGAACTTGAAAAGGAACGTCGGAAAAAAGCTGAAGAACATAATCGCAAACTAGATGAAGAATTTAAAGCTAAACAAAAAGCTTGGATTGAAAAAATGAGAGCTGAGAATGAAAAATTTAAAGCTGAACAAGAAGCAAAAGAACAAGCCGAAAGAGAAGCAGAAGAGCGCGCTAAAGCTAAACAACAACAGGACAATAAATAATGAATAAAGTTCTCATAACAACATTGCTACTTTGCACAGGGCTCATCACCGCTGGATGTGAAAAAACCTATAGCGTAGAAGATTTTAGAAAAGATGAAAAATTACGCCGAGAATGGGCAGCTAGATGTGACGGAGCAGGAGATTCGATAAACTGCCAAAACGTACGAATAGTACTACATGAAAATATGCGAAAAGACTTTCGTGAGTTTTATAATCGTCTTTACGGAAATAAAAATAAGCAAAAAACAAAAGAACAAGACAAAGGCAATAACTAAATCAGTAAAAACATTTATGTCAAGATTATGTCGCTGCCCTAGATTTATCATCACTGGTTATAAAAACCGATAACACAAGCAGAATTTAAAGATTGTGCTCAAAACTTGTAAAACTGAAAGGAAAAAGGGGAAATATTGATGAATAAAGTTCTCATAACAACATTGCTACTTGGCACTGGAATTATCGCTGCTGGCTGTGAAAAAACCTATAGCGTTGCAGAATTTAAAAAAGATGAAAAATTACGCCTAGAGTGGGATGCGAAATGTGGATTTGCAGGAACTTCAAAGAATTGTGAAAACATGCGGTTAGCATTCTTAGAACTTGAGAAAGAACGTCAGGCAAAAGCTAAAGAAATATGGAACGCTACATTTGGGATAAAAGAGCGTGCTGAGGAAGAACAAAAAGCGAAAGAACAAAATAATAATTAAATTATAAAATACACAACAAATAGCGAAGTATCTAAATGGCAATAGTAACCAAAGGCGTATTTTCTTATATCGACAATATGTTAATGAATCCCATTACAAAAACAATGGATAACATCTATTGCGCTTTAGCTGCTCAACTTAAAGAGCTTTATGCACTTTATAATAGATTTATGGCAACATTATGTCCGTGCCCTAGATTTATCATCACTGGTTATAAAAACCGATAACACAAGCAGAATTTAAAGATTGTGCTCAAAACTTGTAAAACTGAAAGGAAAAAGGGGAAATATCTATGAATAAAGTTCTCATAACAACATTGCTACTTTGCACAGGGCTTATGGCTGCTGGTTGTGAAAAAACCTACAGCGTCGCAGAATTTAAAAAAGATAAAAAATTGATGGAAGAGTGGAATGCTAAATGTGGATTCGCAGGAACTGCAAAAAATTGTGAAAACTTAAGATTAGCACAACTTGAACTTGAAAAGGAATATGAAGCAAAAGCTGAAGAAAGAGCGCGTGAACGCGAAGAAGAAAACCGTAAAGCGATGGAAAGATTTGACGCCGCAATGGAAGCTCAACATCAAGCAAGGCAAGCTGAAATAAAAAAACTAAAAGCTGAAATGGAAAAAAGAAAGGCTGAAGAAAAAGCAAAAGAACAAGCCGAAAGAGAAGCAGAAGAGCGCGCTAAACAAAACCAAGATAATAATTAAATTATAAAATACACAACAAATAGCGGAGCATCTCAATGGCAATAGAAACCAAAGGCATATTCACTAAGATAGACAATATGTTGATGGAGCCCCTTACAAAGACAATGGATAGCACCATTACACATCGCTATTGCGCTTTAGCTGCTCAACTTAAAGAACCTTACAAACTATACAATAGATTTATGGCAACATTATGTCCGTGCTCTAGATTTATCATCACTGGTTATAAAAAACCGATAACACAAGCATAATTTAAAGATTGTGCTCAAGCCTCAAAAACTGAAAGGAAAAAGGGGAAATATTGATGAATAAAGTTCTCATAACAACATTGCTACTTTGCACAGGGCTCATCGCTGCTGGATGTGAAAAAACCTATAGCGTCGCAGAATTTAAAAAAGATGAAAAATTACGCCTAGAATGGGATGCTAGATGTGGATTTGCAGGAACTTCAAAGAATTGTGAAAACATGCGGTTAGCATTTTTAGAACTTCAGAAAGAACGTCAGGCACAAGATGAAGAAAGCGATCGTAAAACAATAGAGCGCTTCAACAAAGAGATCGAGGAACTTGTAGCCAAAGAAAAAGCTGAAACTAAAAAATTACAAGCCGAACAAGAAGCGAAAGAACGAGCCGAACGAGAAGCAGAAGAGCGCGCGGCAGAAGAACAACAGAATAATAATTAAGACATAATGAAGAGCGGAGCATCTCAATGGCAGTAGAAAGCAAAGGCATCTTTACTGATATAGATAATATGTTGATGAATCCCATTACAAAGACAATGGATAGCACCATTACACATCGCTATTGCGCTTTAGCTGCTCAACTTAAAGAGGTTTATGCACTTTATAATATATTTATGGCAACATTATGTCTGTGCCCTAGATTTATCATCACTGGTTATAAAAACCGATAACACAAGCAGAATTTAAAGATTGTGCTCAAAACTTGTAAAACTGAAAGAAAGAAGGGGAAATATCTATGAATAAAGTTCTCATAACAACATTGCTACTTTGCACTGGAATTATCGCTGCTGGATGTGAAAAAACCTATAGCGTAGCAGAATTTAAAAAAGATAAAAATTTACGCTTAGAGTGGGATGCTAAATGTGGATTCGCAGGAACTTCAAAGAATTGTGAAAACATGCGTTTAGCATTTTTAGAACTTCAAAAAGAATATGAAGCAAAAGCTGAAGAAAGAGCACGTGAAGCGGCAGAAGAGCGTAAGAAAGGTATGGATGCACTTCTAGCGAAACAAAAAGCTGAATATGAAAAATGGAAAGCTGAATTTGAAGCTAAAAAACGAGCTAAAGCCGAACAAGAAGCAAAAGAACGAGCTGAACAAAAACAAGATAATAATTAAATCAGAAATAATCATATTTGCAAAAATTTGATGAAATGGACGTGCAATGGCATTTGAAAATGTAACCATATTTACTGATATGAATAATTTTGTAACGAAGTCTCTTGAAGAGATAATGGATAAAACTATTAGTAATCTTTCATTGGGTTTAAGTGCCCCGCTTAAAGCATCATGTACAATCTACATTATATTTATGGGGTACAATATCATCTCAGGGCGTTCTTCCACACCCTTATGGGAATTTATAGCGACAGCTTTCAAACTTGGCATCATTGTTGCACTTGCCACAAACGCTGCTCTTTATAATGCGTGGGTCAGGGATATATTTTTCAATGATCTGCCGAATGCCATTGCAAATGTCACACAAGGTGCAGCACACTCGGATCAAAATATATGGGACAATATGCTAAGACAAGCTGGTGCACACGTTTTTGACGCATCAGATCAGTACACAGGATGGACTAACACGGGTAAGTTTCTTGCCGCATGGATTGCTGGTTTTTTCTGTTTAGTGGATGCTATTTTAATGTCTGCAATTGGTTTTATCGTCTCAATGTTCGCTAAACTTGGTTTGTTTCTTGTCCTATCAATAGGACCACTGTTTATAAGCCTTGGTCTGTTTTCCCCAACTAGGCGCTTTACAGAAGCATGGTTAGGTCAAACAGCAAACTTCATCATTTTACAGGTATTAGTCGTGTTGCTTGGTGGTATGTATGTCAATCTTGCAATGCAAATCTTCTCAGAAAGTCTTAAAGATATAATGCTTTCCTTAATTAATTTCTCAGCTGTTGTCTTTTGTGGTATTTACCTTTTCATAAAATTACCTGATATAGCATCAGCTTTAGCCTCTGGGGGTGCTTCTCTCACAAGTGCAATAACTGGAACGCAACGCGCTGGAAAAGAAGCTTTTCGCGCTGCTAAATTTGCAGGCAACACGATAGCAAAGGGCGTTAAAAAATTAGCATCACTATTAGCAAAGGCCTAAGTTCAAATGCGGGAATTTAAAAAAATTGGGATTATCTTACCATTTCTCTTTCTCAGTGGCTGTGTGTCTTCACCAAACACACTGAAGTCACTCCCAAAGTGTGATGGATATTCTAAACGTCCACTCAACAGATCGATGTGGAATTGGGAAGGGAAAAAACCCACGCCCACACCCATTATCATCAGTAACAACACCCCTTCATCCGTAGAAGGCAAGCTGGAAACGCTTCTGGCACAAAAATTAACGGATGAAGAAATCAAATCTTACAAAAATTGCGAGCAAAAAGCATGAAAGAAAAAGACATAGAACAATACATTGCTGAAGCGCGCTCGTTCGATCAAGATCGCATGCTCGCCTCACGCCGCACCACGCGCGCCTCGCTTGCCATTGCCGGCATCGCAGTTGCTGTTGCAATAATGTCTTCTCTCGCGGTCATCACCCTCACACCCCTTAAAACCGTGGAACCTTTTGTCATCCGTGTAGACAACTCAACCGGCATTGTTGAAGTTGTGGAAGCCTTAAAAGAAGGTCCCACCAATGTCGACGAAGCAATCACACGCTACTTTGCTGCAAAATATGTCCGCTCCCGTGAAGGCTTCACCACAGAAGAAACACAACACAATTTCCAAACCATCTCCCTCCTCTCTTCTTCTGAAGAACAGGAAAGATTTGCCAGCTGGTATGGAGCAAGAAATCCCCAAAGTCCTCAAATTCTCTATAAACACGCCGCCGTTACAATAACAATAAAATCAATCTCCTTTATCAATGACGATGTCGCCCAAGTGCGTTACTACAAAACCATTCACGACAAAGACAACAACAAAGAATTCATCACCCACTGGGTTGCAACACTTACCTTTGAATACATCAATGCCCCTATCTCTGTCCAAAACCGTTTGATAAATCCTCTAGGGTTTATTGTTAATGAATATAGAACCGATCCGGAAGTGGTCAACTGATCATGACAAAAAAAATTCTTTTTCTCATTCTTAACATCGCTATTACCCTCTCTCCTATACCGATAAGCCATGCCAGTATTTTTCCCACCCGCGCGCCAAGCGATAGCCGCATTCGCTTTATCAACTATGATGCCTATAATGTCACAAAAATTATTGGCTCCATACGCTCATCGGTACAAATAGAATTTTCTCCCAATGAAGAAATTGCCCATGTGGCAATTGGCAACAGCGTTGCATGGGAAGTCGCCCCCGCTGGCAATATTCTTTTCCTTAAAGCGCGGGAAGTCCAACCCATTACCAATCTCCAAGTCGTCACCACAAAGCTTGATGGCTCAAAGCGCTCCTATCAATTTGAACTCATGGTCAAAGATGGAGAAATTTCATCTGGACAAGAAACATATTTCCTTGTGAAATTTCGCTACCCACAAGAAGAAGCAGAACAAAGAAGACTCGCAGCCCTTATGCGACAAGAAAAACAACAAGCCCAGCGTATCGATAATGTCTTCAACGCTTCTGAAACCTACGGACCACGCAATTGGGCTTACACCGCTCAAGGATCAAGCGTGCTCGAACCCTCCTCCGTTTATGACAATGGCAAAACCACAACATTTACATTTCCAGACAACCAAGAAATCCCTGCCATTTACATTGTCAGCAATGACGGTACAGAATCGCTGGTTCCCAAAACCACAAGAGGCAACATGGTTATTGTCCATGCCATTAGCGCACGCTTCACCCTAAGACAGGGAAAAAACGTCCTATGCGTCTTTAACGAAGCCTATCAACCAAAAGGCACCAATCCAAATACCGGAACAACCTCACCATCTGTTGAACGTAAAGTTGCATCAGATCTTTAAATAAGCGGGAATTGAAGGGGACAACACATGAGTGATAAACCAATCATCGAAGATCGCGGATCTATTGGGGATGGCAAAAACAATAGTGCCAAAACCGCCGGCAAAAAAATAGTTGTCGCAATCGCCTGTATAGGAATCTGCGGCTATGTGCTCTGGAACATCTTATCCACCCCCACAGAACAAAAAGACACCGCAAAAGCTCATAAAAAACAAGCACAAAACTTTCACAATTCCCTCGCCCCTCTAGAGCTCGCGCCCTCTGACCCGCGTGCAAACATAGCGCCAATAACCTTACCACCCCCACAACCACTCGCACAAGAACCCAAAAAAGATGACCCACTACTTGATGCCGCAAGACGCGCCCCTGTTCTCGCTTTTGCCAAAGGCTCTAAATCGCAATTAAAAGACATCGTCAACACCACTCTCAACCCCCTTGAAAAATTCCATGCCCTTGAAAATCTCGCGAATGCGCAAAATTCTCCTGCCCTTCAAAACACACAAAATTTTGCAACCCTCTTAAAACCCACCACAACAGAAGAAACAAAAGCAAAACTCATCGGCAATAGAAACTTTATCATCGCCATGGGAACCTCTATCCCCTGTATCTTAGAAACGGCATTAAACAGCGACCAACCAGGCTTTGCAAGCTGCATCATCAACCGTGATATCCTCTCTGACAATGGGCGCGTTGTTTTGCTTGATAAAGGAACCCAAGTCGTTGGAGAATACCGCGGTGGAATAAAACAAGGTCAATCTCGCCTCTTTGTGCTCTGGACAAGAGCAAAAACCCCAACCGGTGTTATCATTCCCCTTGCCTCTCCAGCAACCGACAGTTTAGGCAGAGCCGGTTTTGATGGCAACATCAACACCCATTGGTGGGAACGCTTTGGCTCTTCCCTTTTACTCACCGTTATTGATGGTGCCACAACCGCCCTAACAAATAAAACAAAAAACAATTCCAACGCAGGTGCCAACAATGCTGGAGGCGGTGGTTTTGAAGGCGCAAACAACACTGGAAAAGAAGCCGCCAATATTGCCCTTGAAAATCAAATCAACATCCCCCCTACCCTAGAAAAATTTCAAGGCGAACTCGTCAACATCTTTGTAGCAAGAGATCTCGATTTTTCATCTGTCTATAAACTAGTCGTAAAGAGCAAAAGAAACCGCTCTACTACCAGCTATTCCTTTTTTCATTAAGCCAATAAAGTCACATTATGCCCTCAGCAAAAAATGCAGAACGCGCCTCCATCGTCTTAACAAAATTAAAGATCTTAGATGACTTCCTTAATGATGAAAATTTATTTGAAATTGTCATCAATCGCCCCGGCGAAGTAATCGTTGAGGGTCCCAATGGTTGGCAAACCCACATCGTAAAAGAACTAACCTACAGCGAACTAGAAGGGATTGCAAAAGTTGTTGCTGCCTACACAACACAAAAAATCAGTGTAGAAAACCCCGTTCTCTCCGCAACACTGCCAAACAACGAACGCATACAAATTGTTATGCCTCCAGCAGTTGCTGCCAATACCATTAGCATGACCATTCGTAAACCTTCATCACGCACTTTTTCTCTTGAAAGTTTACATGAAAACAATCTGTTTTCTGTTGCCCAAAACACCAGTTTCACACCCACACAACAAATGACAGAACGATTATCCGAACTCTCTGATACAGACAAAGAGCTAACAGATCTCTTTATCGCTAAAGATTTTTGCACCTTTTTAGAACGCGCCGTTATTACACAACAAAATATCTTAATATCGGGCAAAACCGGTTCTGGTAAAACAACCCTCTCCAAAGCTTTAATTGCAAAAATCCCTGACTATGAACGAATTCTCACCATTGAAGACACGCCAGAACTTGTCGTTCCGCACGCCAACAAAGTCCAACTCTTTTATTCAAAAGATAACCAAGGCTTAGCGAAAGCCGGCGCAAAAGAACTGCTTGAATCAGGCTTACGCATGCGCCCCGACAGAATCCTTCTACAAGAGCTGCGTGATGGTACAGCCTTTTACTATATCCGTAATGTCAACTCTGGTCACCCCGGCTCCATTACCACCGTCCACGCCTCAACAGCACTTGCAGCCTTCGAACAAATGACCCTTCTTGTCAAAGAAAGTGACGGTGGTGGTAATTTAGCACGCGATGATATCCGCGGCTTATTAATCTCGATGATAGATGTCATCATCCAATGCAAACGCCTCGAAGGAAAATTTCGTGTAACAGAAATCTATTACGACCCCTTCAAACGCCGTGATGCTTTCTAAAAAAACGCGACCCTCACACCCTTTTTATACCAATAGAGCTTTCTTAAAAACACGATTATAAGCCGCGGATATCATCGCGTGCTAAATTACCACCATAGCTTCAAGTTCATTTTCAATGAATTGAAAGCAAAAAGAAGTAAAAATATCATCCCCATTCCCAATCACGCATGCGCCCCACAAAAAAACCACAACGTGCCGAAAATGATATCTATAACCCAATATTTTTTCTGATTTTTTTGACATCAACATTTGCAGGAATATAGATACCAAATTTCGTATCCACTTCACCTTTAGCTTCAGACAAAAGCTTCACAAACACCTTGTAATATACGAGATCCTGCTTTATGTGCCTTATCCATTATTATTCTTTTCGATATTCATCAAGGCGCAGTATAAAAATTTTCTTCAACGCATTCCTTTCTGATTTTGCCAAATTGCCTCAAGATAATTGACTGTACACATCTTCGATCAACACCGAAATATTTTGACCACCAAAAAAGGGTATAACCCTATATCTCCCTCTTTTACCCCTTATGCTTTAAAACCTAACTTTTCTTGGCTTCCCCTCCCGTACCTTCCATAAAATCACCAGCATCTGGATAAGCAGCAATAAAAGAAACAATATCAAATAATTCTTCAAGCGATATGCCTTCTTCTTTTGCAGAAATTCAATAAGCTGCCGTTTCAATCACGGTTTGCATACATCATTCAATATACGGAAAACACCCATAACGATAATGATGTAAATGAAAAGCTAATTTGAAGTGAATGATCAAAAATATCAAATATCCAAATGATGAAACAAATCTTACCTATCTTTAGCAATACATATCTCTTAACCCTTATCACTTTTCTCAAAAGTTTTAAGCGTTTCCAAATTAGGAATATACATATCAAATGGCAATCCCTTTTCATAAACAACTTTTGTCAAAGCAATACGGATGAAATCAGACACCGTAAGTCCTAAATTTGCTAATATTTCACCGGATTTTTTTAACGCCCTATCTATGCAGGCACGTACAACATCTTTTGTCACACCTATATTAAACACCTTTTGAGTACCTCTCTTTTGTCATATCGCTTAATAGGGCTTATACAGCATAAGGCTTTATCCTTGCCCTCACCGTATCATATCTATTGATCTTGCACGCGCTATTGCGTTGATTTTCTCCTGTTGTCTCTGTTGCAAAAATTTAACCGCCATTTGAAACTCTTTTATGCAATCTTTATCATGAGACTGTTCTTTGGGGACCACTTTTGATAAATCAAAACCATATTTATGAATGGCATCATGTCCAAAACGTTTATCTAAAGCACTTTGTAGCTTTAAAAATTCTTCACTAACCTGCTCTGGTATCTTTGAATAACTATCACGACCAGCTTCAACATTTTTCATAAAAGTCACTGCTTCTTTTGAAAGTGACGGAACCTCTACTTTTAACTGCTCACGCTCCCGCGTAAAACTATCCATATGTCTCTCATAAGAATTCTTATAAAAGGATTGAAGCTTTTCAATAGAAGAAAGTGTACGAGGAACATTGTAAAGCGCTTCTTTTCGTTCTTTTCCTGTAGATTTGAGTTTATCGATAAAACGATCTGATCCACGCAGTTCGCCTGCTCTATCAGGTGCCCTATCCAAAATATCAGAGAGTTTATCGCCTTTACCTGCTAAAATCGTTTGCTCAATCCTAAGCGCAGCCTCTTGTGGATCTCTATAAATAAATGCTAAACGACTGTTTAACTCCTTAAACATATTAACATAAGATTTTTCATTCCTAAGAGCGCTGAGCACCTTCTGTTCTAGATTAGAGTTATCCGTATAAGCAGCAAGGTATGGAGCTTTTTCTGTTGCTTTTAACGTAGCATTAACATCCCTTTGCGATTGCTCAACTTCAAGTTCTTCTTTTTGAAGTCTGCTAAAAGCTGTCTTTTCTCTATCCCAAAGGGTTTCAATCTTCTCTTTTTGTTGTTCCAAGCACTCTTTATTAAGATCAATGCAAAAAGCAATATTTTTGCCAATACCTTGAGAAACATCATCCCTTTTATTTTCTGTAAACTTGGTAAGGTTCTTATAGATGAGTGCAGACAGATATTCTGAATTACCAAAATGTGCTTCAATTGACGCACGTGTCATTTCTTGTCGCTCAATACCCTTCCAGTTGATACGATAACCAGCTTCACAAGCAAGTTGCACCATAAATTCGCGCTGAGTGCGCCCATTCCCCTCTCGAAACGGATGCAACGCATTCAACTCGCCCATGTAATACCCAGCCCTTTGGCTAAAGTCATAAGCGCCAAGACCACGCAGATATTGTTCTTTTGCAAGCTTTTGTGTAATCTTCGGTGCATAACGTTCAATCTGATTATAACTAGCAAACATACTATTGCCTTTGGCAATATCCACTAAACGAACTTGTCCCGCCCATTCATATATGTCACCAAACAGTCTTCTATGAATCTCTTTCATGTAATTCAGATCAAACTCACCACCAATAGGAGTATGTACAAATTCGAAAGATTTTACATAAGAAATCGTAGATTCTACACGTTGCAGTGTGGCTTTGTCTTTAATACCAAGCCGATTATACATCACACCAGTTTCATGATCAGTATAAGGATCACCGCTCCCCTTATACTTCCCCACGTTTTACCCGCTCCATATAATCTTTGATGATATCACTTATTTCAAGCTCACCTATAATATAACGCTCTACTTGAGCAACAACCAGCGGATCTGGCTCTAATCCCTCTAAACGTTGGCTTGCCAATGCATTTTTAGCAGCAAAGCGACGTCGCTTAATTTCCTCTTCACTCAACATATAAAACCTTCCTTTGCTTATATTTATTATAGCCAAGCAGACTACAGAAACAAGATTTTATTGCCTTATCTTACCGTGTCACATCTTTTGCCTTTATCCGCACTATCGCGTTATTTTGCTCTTCCACATGTCTTTGTTGCAAAAATTTAACAACCATTTGAAGCTCTTTTATGCAATCTTTATCATGAGACTGTTGTTAAAAAATTGCTTTTGATAAATCATAGTTTGTTTGCATAGCAAGCCAAGCACGTGCTGTGCTTACACCAGACATTTCAAGCCTAATAGCAAGATTAGCACTCATAGCGGCTTTTCCATTTAAAACTCTAGAAAGTGCTCCACGAGATATACCAAGCCACTCTGCTGCTTCATTAACGGATAAACCAAGCTCTTTGATCACATCTTCACGCAATAACTCACCAGGATGTGAAGGATTCTTCATCATTATTTAGATCTCCTTTTTGATGATAATTTAGATAATCAACCATTTCGACATCTATGCTATCAAAGCGAAATATTACACGACAATTTCCATTTACAGTAATTGACCAATAATCCTTGAAATCGCCTTTTAGCAGATGTAATCAAAAAGACGGATAACTCAAATCTTTTGGCGATACATCTACTTCAAGAGCACCTAGAATACGCTTTAATTTTTGAGCATGGGCGGTTCTAACCCCTTTAGTCGTACCAGTATTATAATTAGTCGTGCCAGTATTACAAAAAGCTTCAATTCTTTTATGTTTAAATCTTAAGATCATAAATTAATATAGCGTGTAACACTACAAGATACAAAAAACGTTCATAATTTTTATACCACAGGGCTTTTTTTACTTTATAAACATTAGAACTGTCGTGAAAAAATTGCTCATTCTCATCTCTTTCTAATTATTCTACTCATTATTAGAAAAGTATAAGTTCATAATTAGGAGGAGCTAAACGTAATAGGAGCGCATCATATCCCCAATTGGCAGCTGCACTTAGAAACATAACGACGATATAACCAATAGCCATTGCTGTTTGATGTTCATAAGGATCTTCCCCTGCTGTATATCCAGCAAAAAGAATGAATAAGACTAATAAATCCCCCCTGCTATAAACTCTGTTAAAATAATAACTGGTTTACGAATAAGTAAAAGAAAAAGGAAAATCAAAAAAGGTATATTTTAAATATCTTACGAACTATAGAACACTCTACGCGTTATATTTATTAGAACTCTATTTTTCTCTTTTTTATTTAATTGATTAGTAGATAGAATATCCATTACCGTTATTACATCACTCACATAGTTAATAATCACAACTTTTGTAATTGCCAAAATCCCACATTACAATAAGATCTTTATCAAAAGATAATCTGATAATTTTCTCAAAAAATTCAAGATTCCTCAAGTGCAGTACCCATGCGTACATCATGATGAATAATAACATCCATCAACTCTGTCACGACTGTGTCCAATACTTCTCGTGCATCGCCTTCAGCCATAAGGCGGATAACCGGCTCAGTTCCAGAAGCACGGATCACCAGCCGTGCCTCTTTTCCCAACCGCTTCTCTGCTTGATCAATGGCCGCTTTGACTGGATTTTTTTTCAAAACATTTTTATTTTTAATCGTTACATTTTTTAAAATTTGCGGTACAGGTTCAAACCGTTTACACAATTGGCTCATAGGACTTTGACTTTCCTTCATACAGGCTAAAATCTGCAATGCAGCCACCAAGCCATCACCCGTTGTACCAAAATCACTGAGCACAATATGCCCAGAAGCCTCACCACCAACATTATATCCCTTTTGGCGCATAGCATCGACAACATAACGATCTCCAACATTTGTCCTTACAAGGTGCAATCCTTTACTGTGCAAGAAACGCTCCAGTCCAAGATTTGACATAATCGTTGTGACAACACCATTGCGCCGTAATCGTCCCATTTTATGCCAATTTTCAGCAATTACAGCAATCAACTGATCTCCATCAACCGTTTGTGCTTTTTCATCAACAATGAGAACACGATCTCCATCTCCATCAAGAGCAATCCCCACATCAGCACGCACTTCATGCACTTTTCGTTTTAAAGAGCTTAAATCGGTTGATCCACATTTTTGATTAATATTGGTACCATTGGGCTCATCATGAATAGCAAAAACCTCAGCCCCCAATTCCCATAAAGCACGGGGAGCAGCTTTATAAGCAGCCCCATTGGCACAATCCACAACAATACGCAAAGCATCTAAGCGAACATCACGCGGCAAGGTTCGTTTGGCATATTCAATATAACGATAAATATCCCCCTCAACCCGCTTTGCATAACCAATTTCAGCAGAACTTGCTAAAGACTTTGAAAGATCTGTATCGATCAATTGTTCAATTTTAGCTTCCATATCATCTGAAAGTTTAAAACCATCAGGACCAAAAAGTTTAATGCCATTATCATAGAACGGATTATGAGAAGCAGAAATCATCACCCCAAGATCCGCTCGCAAAGAGCGGCAAAGCATTGCAACAGCAGGTGTTGGCACTGGACCCAATAAAAAAGCTTCCATCCCCGCAGAAGTCAACCCTGAAACCAAAGCATTTTCCAACATATAGCCAGATAATCGTGTATCCTTACCAATCACCACACGACGTGATTGATGTTGTGAGCGGAATAAAACCCCTACAGCCATCCCCACCTTCATGGCAAAATCGGGTGTCATAGGAAATGAATTGGCTTTCCCCCGAATCCCATCTGTACCAAAATATTTTTGCACCATGCCTCTTTCCTTTAATATATAATTCTTCCCTTGGCTTTTCTTTAAAACCCTAACAAGCCCCCTTGGTACAATAGTCCCCTCCCCATATAAAATCAGATCATTGATCTAAACCTTCATGCATTTAGACAATCAAGAATCCTATTCATCATCTACACATCTAAACCCCTCTCAACCCATTATGTTCACACCCTCACACATAAAAGCAATAGTATCTCCTCAAAATGCTTTACACATCTCCTGAACACAACCAAAGGATAATCTCACACATTTGCTAAACCCGTAAAAAACCCCAGCACCTAACCTCTAACCTTATCAAATCCGTAAGGAAATCTATCGCCAACCTCACACCTTGCTAAATCAGTAAAGGAAAATACCACCTCGCCTTATCGCCTGCTAAAACTGTCATCATACAACAGCTTTGCTTAATTTTTTGCTTCCATATTTTTGCAAATATTACATTAAAGGCGCAAGCTTTGCTTGCGCCTTTCTCAAAGAATTTAGAAGTTTTCCTAAAACATCGTTACTCAAGCGTTATTAAGCAGTTCTTATTTTTCTTTATCATCTCCCGCAGTACTGGGCTTCTTTTCAGCATTACTTTTAGAGCGGTTGACTGATTTTGTGGTACCTTTTGTGCTTTGCGCTTTTTTCTCAGTCTCATCCGATCGGACTTCATTAGACTGAGCCTCCTTAGGCTCAACATTACCGGATTTTGCTGTTTTTTTCCCAACAACTCCCTCTGCTTTGTCTGCCTCTAGTTTACTGATCTCTACTTTATGAGGCGCTGTGTTAGCGTTTTTTTCATCTTCCACTGTTGTCTCTGTCTTCATTTTTCCAGTTTTTGGAACAGAAGATCCCCGTGGCGCAGCATTCTCATCTTTCTGTGTGCGTGAAGGAGGCTTTCCTGCAATAACTTCGTTAATTTCAGCTCCCGTTAAAGTCTCATATTCCAACAAACCTTGTGCCAAAGCAAACCATTCTTTTCTTTTTGTTTTCAAAATGTTGGTCGCATTTTTATAGGCATCATCAATAAGCTTACGCACTTCCATATCAATCATGCGCGCTGTTTCTTCAGAGACATTTTGTGTTCGCGCAACAGAATGACCCAAAAAGACTTCATCTTGGTTATCGCCATAAGCTACATTTCCAAGCAGATCAGAAAATCCCCACCGTGTGATCATTGCGCGTGCTAGTTTAGTTGCTTGCTCAATATCAGAAGAAGCACCGGATGTGATATTTTCCTTTCCAAACTTTAATTCTTCAGCCACACGTCCACCCATCATAATGGCCAAACGAGAAATCATCCACCGATAACTCATGGAATAGCGGTCACCTTCAGGCAATTGCATCACCATTCCCAATGCTCTTCCCCTTGGAACGATTGTTGCTTTGTGGACAGGATCAGCAACTGGCACATTAAGAGCCACAATAGCATGCCCTGCTTCGTGATAAGCAGTGAGTTCTTTTTCCTCTTGTGTCATAGCAGTTGAACGACGTTCGGCCCCCATCATCACCTTATCTTTGGCATCTTCGAATTCTTGCATCGTGACAACTCTTTTATTACGGCTCGCAGCCATAAGAGCAGCTTCATTGACCAAATTCATCAGGTCTGCACCGGAAAATCCTGGTGTTCCCCTTGCCAAAATTTTCAAATCAACGTTAGGTGCTAAAGGCACGTTGCGCACATGCACTTTCAAGATTTGTTCACGCCCAGAAACATCAGGATTTGGCACAACAACTTGTCGGTCGAAACGCCCTGGTCTTAACAAAGCGGGATCAAGCACATCGGGACGGTTTGTTGCGGCAATAAGAATAATACTTTCATTGGGCTCAAACCCATCCATTTCGACAAGCAACTGATTTAAGGTCTGTTCACGTTCATCGTTTCCACCACCAAGTCCAGCCCCCCGATGACGTCCAACAGCATCGATTTCATCGATAAAAATAATACAAGGTGCATTTTTTTTAGCCTGTTCGAACATATCGCGCACACGGCTCGCCCCAACACCAACAAACATTTCAACAAAATCAGATCCTGAAATGGTAAAGAATGGCACATTGGCTTCACCTGCCACAGAACGTGCTAGCAAAGTTTTACCGGTTCCAGGAGGACCAACAAGCAAAACACCGCGTGGAATACGCCCCCCTAAGCGTTGAAATTTTTGTGGTTCGCGTAAAAATTCAACAATTTCTTGAAGATCTTGCTTTGCTTCTTCAACGCCAGCAACATCTTTAAAGGTAACACGTCCTTGCGCTTCATTAAGCAATTTTGCTTTTGATTTCCCAAATCCCATTGCACCGCGTGATCCATTTTGCATTTGCCGCATAAAAAAGACCCACGCCCCCACGATAATAATAACAGGCAATAAGGAAAAGAGGAGATTGAGGAAAATGCTATTTCCAGAGCTTTCCGGAACAGCTTTAACATTAACGTTTTTGCTTTCCAATTTTTGTATCAAACCTGGATCGCGAGGAGCATAGGTTGAGATAGTTCTATGTTCAATGGTTTGTCCTGTTAATTTTTGACCTTGAATGGTCACAGATTTCAACTCATTATTCTCAACTTTTTGCAAAAATTCAGAATAGGAGACTTCTCCACCACCAGAACGCTGACTATCTCCATTAAAGAGAGAAAACGACACAATCAAAATGAAGGCAATAACTCCCCAAATAAGGAGAGAGCGGTAATTGGAATTCATATTCAGCCCACTTAATCAAATATAGATTTCAAACAGTTCCCCTTAACATATAACCTTGTCAGCCCCTTGCCAAGAGATGAGAAGCTGTTTATTTTCTTTTAGAGTAATTTTCCTTTATCTTTTCACCTTAATATTAAAAAAAGGTTCCACAACATTTACCAAGGCAGCATCTTCTCGTGAAGAAAGCCAATCGAAAGGTGCCATAATACGCTTGATTATAACATGTTTATGAACAACTGCTTGAGAAATCAACTCTGGAATATCATACCCTTTGTGATTTGAGATCATCAGCAGCGATTGTAAAGAGGGAAAATGAGGCTTTTCAAGCTCAAAATCGCTATTTTTTAATAAAAATTTCAGCTGTTCTAAATTTGCGGCTCCAACCTTTATAGCCTCAGATCCATGATTTGTGATCTGATAACGCCCATCCCATATAAAAGTTTTATCTGGCTCAACGATAGCCTCTTTCATATTTCGCCCTTCACGCCACAAAGAAATTCCGTGCTTGTTATATTCAATAACAGAGCCCGCATAAGTAAAACGCTTCTTTTCTGGAGAATCGAGACAGAGTTTTTGAACAAGCATGCTTAATTTCTGATTGGGAAGTAAATAAAATCCCCCTCCCATCAGCACCGCAAAGAGCCCCACCACAAAAGGAAAACTGGAATGTTTCTGTAAAAATAGCGCAGGCTTTGCTATGAAACAACGCCCATGTTGAACAGTAATATCCAGCGCTAAGATCAAATCAGCGATATTTTTCGCTTGTTGACGACGCTGCAATGCGGCTTCATTTATTTTTTGAGCAATATAAGCCAATTTTTCAGGATGAAGAGATTGACGCACGCGCACACGCTCAAATTTGCGATCTTCATTGGTTGGATCATCAATCCATGTTTGTCCTTGTAAGCGTAAATAATTCCGTAATGTTTGGCGTTTTACACCAAGGAGTGGACGAATCAAACGTACTTTTCTATGCAACAACGCTTCACGCGGAATACAGGATAAACCACGCTCATAGAGGAGACCATAGTTTTTTTCGGCAATATTTTTTCTCGTTTCTCTGGCATGATCCTCATCATGTATACCCTCGGCTTCACCGCGCAAAGAACCGGCAAAACCACTGGAATAAACCTCATCACGCATGGCACCAACTTCACCGTGCAATGCACCTCTATTTTTTTGGAGACGTTGATACCGCATTTGATAGGTTTCAACCTGATCATTGAGTGTATGGCCCGTCATAATAACTGATGCACCTTGTTTTTGTGCTTCTTTAACCAAAAGATCATAGCGTACAACACGAGCACTGGAAGCAATATGCGTCTTTGGTTTTTCGCCTTCCCACCGCACAGCGATATGTTTAATGTGATAAACGCGACAAATTTTCGCAACAGTTTCTGCTTCACGCGTCGATTCTTTACGCAATTGATGATCAACCGTGACAACAATCATTTCTGGAGGAACTGAGAGAGTTTCCAAATGCTCTTTGACCAAAAGCATCAAAGCCAAAGAATCACTCCCCCCTGAGACGGCAAGAATCAACTTCTGACATTGAATAAAATCCGATGTTTTAAAGAGATTTCTTGCCAGTCTAACGCACACCGAAAACGACCTCGCTATTTATTCTGCAGGTTTACAAAAAATAGACTCTAGTGTGTTTTGACGTTTTGATTTTTTCACAAAATGAGCACAATCGTCTTTATTTGGCTCAAGAGCGACCATACTTCTTGCTAATTTCAGCAAAATCTCAGAGGTATAGAGCTTCTTTTTATCTGCATACCATGCGGTAAGATAAACTTGCGCTGCTTCATGATAGCGTTTTTGTCCCAACAAAGATTCAGCCAACCAAAATAAAGCATCATCACTCAAAGAATCTTTTTTGTAACGATTTTGAAAAGCGCAAAAGCTTTTTTCAGCATCAACATAGTTGGCAGAACGAATAAAATCATACCCTTCCTTATACAAAGCTTTAGAAGAAGAAAGATTGTCACTCTGATATGCTTCAATTGGAGCACTTACTTCATGCGCTTTTTTAAAATGTTTAGTGTTTTCATGATCATGGCTCTCCACCTTAGCTTCCACAGCAGCAACCTGTGTCTGATCACCTGCACTATGGTCCTGCTCCATCTCTTCTTTTACAGTCTGAGATTTTTCATCCACAGCGGACTTTTCAAAAGAACAAGAATAAACAGAAGAGGCTTTTTGATCAAAAAGTCCATGAAACTGCTTGTTAACATTTTTTAGATTGTTATGCTCAAGCACCATTCGTATTTTATGCAAAAGCTTATCTAAATCATAATCTTTAAATAAAGCCTGTTGATTCTCTAAAATAATCCCTTGGTGCTCCACAACACTAGCGGCTTTTTCCACCGCGCTAGATGCTGCTTTATCAGCTGCTTCAGGCGCTTTCTTCACTGCATCAATAGCCTTATCAACAGCGTCAGTGGCTTTTTCCACCGCGCTAGATGCTGCTTTATCAGCTGCTTCAGGCGCTTTCTTCACAGCATCAATAGCCTTATCAACAGCGTCAGTGGCTTTTTCCACTACACTAGACGCCGCTTTATCAGCTGCATCAGGTGCTTTCTTCACAGCATCGATAGCCTTATCAACAGCGTCAGTAGCTTTTTCCTCCACGCTAGATGCTGCTTTATCAGCTGCTTCAGGTGCTTTCTTCACTGCATCGACAGCCTTATCAACAGCGTCAGTAGCTTTTTCCACCGCACTAGACGCTGCTTTATCAGCTGCTTCAGGTGCTTTCTTCACTGCATCAATAGCCTTATTAACAGTGTCAGTGGCTTTTTCCACCACGCTAGATGCTGCTTTATCAGCTGCTTCAGGTGCTTTCTTCACTGCATCGACAGCCTTATCAACAGCGTCAGTAGCTTTTTCCTCCACGCTAGATGCTGCTTTATCAGCTGCTTCAGGTGCTTTCTTCACTGCATCGATAGCCTTATTAACAGTGTCAGTGGCTTTTTCCACCGCACTAGACGCTGCTTTATCAGCTGCTTCAGGTGCTTTCTTCACAGCATCAACAGCCTTATCAACAGCGTCAGTAGCTTTTTCCTCCGCACTAGATGCTGCTTTATCTGCTGCTTCAGGTGCTGTCTTCACAGCATCAATAGCCTTATCAACAGCGTCAGTAGCTTTTTCCTCCACGCTAGATGCCGCTTTATCTGCTGCTTCAGGTGCTTTCTTCACAGCATCAATAGCCTTATCAACAGCGTCAGTGGCTTTTTCCTCCACGCTAGATGCCGCTTTATCTGCTGCTTCAGGTGCTTTCTTCACAGCATCAATAGCCTTATCAACAGCGTCAGTGGCTTTTTCCTCCGCGCTAGATGCTGCTTTATCAGCTGCTTCAGGTGCTGTCTTCACAGCATCAATAGCCTTATCAACAGTGTCAGTGGCTTTTTCCTCCGCATCAGATGCCTTATCAACTGCATCAACTTTATCTGTATCATGTGCAGGATATTCGGAAGCCTTTCGTGCCGCACTTTGAACAAGTGAAGTAGAACAAGCTATGAAAACCGCCATATAAAAGAGTGTTTTCCAATTGATTTTACGATACATTCCTTTTTCCCCTTAAGAGCTCATTGAATAGTTGAAACAAACAATCTTCTTTTTAATGACTATTCATGTCACTCAACGTTGTTACTGCACGTCGATTTTGATTCCAACAGGAAATATCATCACATACTGCTACAGGTCTTTCTTTTCCGTAAGAAATTGTTTGAATCCGTTGTTCAGACACACCTAGAGATACCAAATAGTTTCGCACAGCAACAGCGCGGCGCTGTCCAAGTGCCAAGTTATATTCACGTGTTCCCCTCTCATCAGCATGACCTTCGATCATAATAGAATAATAAGGATAATGAAGCAACCATTCTGCTTGGCGCGTTAAAATACGTTCAGCATCAGCATCAAGTGAAGAAGAATCGAGACCAAAAAACACGCGATCACCCACATTAACCGTAAATTCTTGTCCTGAGCCTGGTGACACCTGGTTCAAACCAGCATCATTCATATAAGCGCCATTCATACCGTTAAGTGCACCGACATTTTTTTTGCCACACCCACCCAGGCATAGTGAGAAAAGAAAGAGGATAGCTAAAGAATGAGAGAGTTTTTTTTTGGTAGAGCGCATAGTCCGTTTCTCCTTGAGTGTCATAAAGAAAGGTAAATTCTTAAAAAGATTTCCAAGAATAACCGTTAATTCCTAATGAAGACGAAATTTTTCTATTTTTTTGGTCATCATTTTTATTTTTGAGTCTCTGCCAAATTTTCTCTCTCCAGCCATTCCTCTAACATTTCCATAAGAAATGTTTTCCTTATACGTCATGGCTTTTTATGCATCATCTTGATCTTGACGATTTTTTTGCAGCGCGTTCAGCTTTGCAAAAACTTTATCAGCATCAAAAGTCTTATGCAGATTGTCTTCACTCTCATTTTCCTCTAGGTCAGCGTTTTCCGTCACAGAAGCGGGAAGCAACGACCTATCTTCTTCTGCAGCAACAGGACGATTTTTCGCTGCACGCTGGAGCTCAAAATCTAAATCGATTTGCGAACACAAACCAAGTCCTACAGGATCAAGAGGAACCAAATTTGCACTATTCCAGTGGGTTCTAAGGCGGATTTGTTCAATTGTCGCTTTTGTTGTCCCAATCAACCGTGCAATTTGTGCATCTTTCAACTCCGGATGGTTCGTGACCAACCATAGGATACCATTGGGACGATCTTGGCGTCGAGAAAGAGGGATATAGCGCGCCCCTTTTCGTTTTTTTTCAGGAATATGCACCCTAGATTGAGAAATTTTCAAGCGTGCGTTTTGATCAGCCTCCACCCGTGCAATTTCACTGCGCGTCAATTGTCCAGAACTAATCGGATCTAAACCTTTAATACCATAAGCCGCATCACCATCAGCAATAGCTTTTACTTCCAAGACATGCAATTTACAAAATTCTGCAATCTGATCAAAAGAAAGAGCTGTATTATCAACCAACCAAACAGCTGTTGCTTTGGGCATCAAAAGTTGCGTTGCCATTTTTATAAATCCTCTTCTGCGCCTCTTCCTATGAGGCCGGTTACCGCCCACTCAAGAGCACTAGAACTTTTTATACGTTAGGTCTCTCCAACCACTCCTAAAACAAAGCGAGGCATGGAATAAACCATTTTGCCATGAGATTACATTCTGTTATAGCGTTATTTTTTCCCAACGACAAGAGATCTCTCTTGTAATGATCCTCAACTAAGGTGTCTTTACCTTTAAGATGAATTTTCTTATAAAGGGTTTATTCGATTATTTCACCTCATGCTGTGGCACATTTATTCTGGTGGGATGCGTATTTTATTGTCTTAAATTCTAAAGAGTATCCAACTAGAAAGAAAGCCCTCAAATAGGAAGGAAAACTATGGCAGGCCATTCACAATTTAAAAATATTATGCACCGTAAAGGGCGTCAAGATGCAATGCGCTCGAAAATATTTTCTAAGCTTGCGCGCGAAATTACCGTAGCAGCAAAACAAGGTGCTCCTGATCCAGCCATGAATCCACGTTTAAGGCTGGCTGTTCAAAATGCCAAAGCACAATCGATGCCGAAAGATAATATTGAACGCGCGATTAAAAAAGCTTCAGGCACCGATGTCGAAAATTATGATGAAGTACGCTATGAAGGCTATGGACCAGGCGGCGTTGCCGTCATTGTTGAAGCTTTAACTGATAACCGCAACCGCACCGCTTCAAATGTGCGCGCCGCCTTCACAAAATCAGGAGGAGCCCTAGGAGAAACAGGATCGGTCAGTTTCATGTTTAATCGGATTGGTGAAATAATCTATAAGCCAGAAGCAGGAACAGCCGATAACATCATGGATGCAGCAATTGAAGCCGGTGCCGAAGATGTGCAATCAGAAGAAACCGGACATCATATTACCTGCGCATTTGAAGATATTGGTGAAGTTTCCAAAACTCTTGAGGCAAAACTTGGTGAAGCAGAATCGATTAAAACGATTTGGAAAGCCACCACCCTTGCACCAATAGATGAAGAAAAAGCTTTGTCCGTTTTACGGCTGATTTCAACATTAGAAGAAGATGATGATGTACAAAATGTTTATGCCAATTTTGATGTCAGCGATGAGATTTTGGCAAAATTATCTGTATAATTCCCACCATTTGCATAAGCCCTCTCTTCATTCATGAGGGCTTCAAAAGCATCTGTCAGCTCTCCTCTTTATCCGCACATATAAAAACCCCGCGTCAATAGCGGGGACTAACCATTGGTGCAACAAGAAAACCGCCATTAATTCCAGAAAACATAACCCAAAAAAGAAAGCATAAAAAACTCTTTAGTCTCACGCCTTTCTTACATACCCCAAAGATTATCCCTATAGCCCCTCTCTATTTGATCTTTTTGTTCTTTAAGATTAACCTCCCCACCCTCAAGTAATGAAGATGATCCGGTCTATAAACAATTCGGATTTTCTTGACGTATTCCTATGACGAATCACCCATGGAATTCACTTGAAACTTACGGCTCAAAAAATACACACTCCCCTAAATATTCGCCACGCACTTAAAAAAATACTTAAATATCTCAAGGAGGTTTATATGCCTTATATCCCCGCACCTCAAATGACAGTGTTTTGACAAAAACACAGAATAAAATAAGCAAATGGAAAGCCAGAGCTGATTGTTTAGCAAAGTATTGTATAAAAAGCTGGTACATCTCTCTAATCCGTTGCGGATAAATTTTTGACTTTATAGTATTAACTTTATGGCGTCGTATGTTTCATAAAATAACGTCATTTATCTTAAAAATCTGTCCTTTTGCTATTACCGATCAGTCAATATTCAGACCTAAAACAACAGCGTACTTAAATAAAACACTTCAGAGAGCAGCAGAAAAACACCCTTGACAAGAGTCCAGACTCTTCGCAAACTAGATCGAAGAGGAAGTCAAAAATATATAGCGACACTTTGAATAAAAAGTTGAAATCTAGAGACCTCAGAATTTTCGACTCTATTTTTTCAAGGTATTGTTTTGAATTTTTTTAAGCATTTTCCCCCAAGGAAATTCCATTGTCGATAAACAACCGTAGATGATAGATGAAATCTACATAACTCCCCATGCCCACTATAATCAATTTCTTCTTTTAAATCATTAAAGACAATTGAGATTGTGTAAACTGATATTGTGTAACCTTGAGACTGTATAGACCATATTCCTTCTATGTTCTGTTTTTAAGCATTTTGTTTTACTGTATATTGAGCAAAGGCGACCATGCTGGATCCGAAGCATCATTGGGTGTAGGGAGTTGTCGTTCATTGCGACCCGTAATATCAATCGTATAAATTTTTGGTCCCATACCGGGATTTTTGCGAAAGAACATCAGCACACGACCATTAGGGGCCCAAGTTGGTCCTTCATTGTGAAACCCTGTGGTTAAAATTCGTTCTCCTTGTCCATCAGGGCGCATAACACCAATAGAAAATTGTCCGCTTAATTGTTTTGTAAAGGCGATATAGTCACCCCGTGGTGACCAAATAGGTGTCGAATAACTCCCATCGTTTGAAGAAATACGCTGAATATCACTCCCATCCGCATTCATTTTATAGATTTGCGGCTTTCCACTACGATCTGAGGAAAAGACGATTTGTTTTCCATCCGGTGAATAAGAAGCAGAAGTATCGATAGCAGAAGTTGTAGTAAGTCGCGTCATTGTACGGGTTCGTAAATCCATGGTGTAAAGATTTGCACTGCCATCATTTTGTAACAAACTCATGATGACCTTTTGTCCATCAGAAGAAAAACGCGGAGCAATTGTCATGTTATTAAACGTTCCGATCAACTCTCTTTGTCCCATTTCAATTTGTTGAAGATAAACATGAGGTACTTGATTGTCCTCATAAGCCATATAGGTCATTTCTTGTCTTTTTGGGGAAAACCGCGGTGTAAGCACCAATTCACTTCCATCAGACATATAAATCAAATTTGCGCCATCTTGATCCATCATTGCTAAGCGTTTAATGCGTGCATTTTGGGGTCCTGTTTCATCGATAAAAACAATTCGTGTATCAAAATAACCACTTTCTCCTGTCATCTCGCTATAGATCTCATCTGCGATCATATGTGCCACACGCCGCCAACGTTCTGTCGCGGTATAAAAACGACGTCCTTTCAATTGTCTTTGTCCAAAAACATCCCATAAACGAAAGTCGACCCTCAAACGTCCATCGATTTCTCTCATGACTTGCCCCGTAACTAAACCTTGCGCTTTTATTTTCTGCCAAGACGCAAAATGCGGTTGTTTATTAGGATTAGAAATATTTTCAAGAAAATTTTCTTTATTAAGCGGTAAAAAAAGCCCCGACCGCTCAAGATCAGCGGTCACCACAGCAGATATTTTCAACCCAATCGAATCATTGGAAATAAAGTCTGTAATTGCAATGGGAATGGGATTAAAATCAGCGCTCGAAATAGTCCCTTTCAATTGCGCATAGCCCGATGAAATACTTGAAAGCCACAACCCACAAGTGACAATAAACCAAGCTAAAACTTTATGTCTCGTTATAGTCATCATGGAATGTGTCCTTTCGTTAAGCCAATTTATTTTTTCTCATTCATCATCTTATTTCTTGGAGGGGATCAACATTAAAGTCAAAACCTTGCCCCCATAGATCATATTGATCACGTGGGAGATCTGCATAAGGTTGGCATGAAAAGACAGCGGCATACACCTGCCTCATCATAATAGCTTGTTGACTCTCAAGACCACTTACGGGATCAATGATAGGATCGCCCATAACCATCCCTTCACGATCTAAATAAAATCGCAACCGCACAACCGGACGGTTTTTTAAATCGCCACCAAGCGCCACAAGTTTAAGCTTCTGTTGAATACATCCCCCCGCAATATTGACCAATGTTTGTGCCATTTTTGTGGTATCATCAATGTTTTTTCTTGCACCCAAAGCTTCTGGTGTATGAGAACGTTTTGCTCCCCCTCCTTGTGACCGCGCACGATTGAGCAAATTATTTTCCTCCAGTGCTAAAATATCTTCAATGGTCTTTTTCTCTTGGTTTTTCTTGTTAAGCTTTGGCGTCTTTTGATTCAATGCAGCCCCTTTCTTCCTTGGAACTTCTTCGTCAAATTTTGGTTTAAACTGTGGAAGAAAAATTTTTTCTGGAAGTGTAATTTTGGGTGCTTGATGAACAATCTGCTCTGCTGGTACCTTCTGTACCATTGGAGCCAATTCTTTTGGCGATATCATCTCTTCATTTTTGTGCGCAGGCTTGAGCGCATCTTCCGGAGCCTTCAAAGGCATCTCAGGTGCAACCTTGGGAGTATCCTCCGGTGGTGTGCTCAAAGGCATCTCAGGTGCAACCTTGGGAGTATCTTCCGGTGTGCTCAAAGGCATCTCAGGTGCAACCTTAGGAGTATCCTCCGGCGTGCTCAAAGGCATCTCAGGTGCAACCTTGGGAGTATCCTCCGGTGGTGTGCTCAAAGGCATCTCAGGTGCAACCTTGGGAGTATCTTCCGGTGTGCTCAAAGGCATCTCAGGCGCAACCTTAGGAGTATCCTCCGGCGTGCTCAAAGGCATCTCAGACGCAACCTTAGGAGTATCCTCCGGCGTGCTCAAAGGCATCTCAGGTGCAACCTTAGGAGTATCCTCCGGCGTGCTCAAAGGCATCTCAGACGCAACCTTAGGAGTATCCTCCGGCGTGCTCAAAGGCATCTCAGGCGCAACCTTAGGGGTATCCTCTGTTTTTGCTTCTAATAATTCTGGTTTTGTAAGTTCGGGTGCAAATGTTTCTGACGTGTTCTTGCTTGGTGGTAGCGATGCTGTTTCAACAGAACGCAGTTTTTCCTTTGGTTGAAAAGGTGCTAGACTATCTATTTGTCCCTCTCCAATATGGCGTGCATCTTCTTTCTCTTGTGGTTGCATAGTTGGTTTAACGGCAGGAATTGCACGGATGGGAGCCTTCACGGAACCTTGTTGAGAGGACAACTCGTCCACTAAAGGAGCAAGAGTGATAGGAATTGCTTCCAATGGTTGTGGTAAAGAGACAGAGCTTGTAAACTGAACGGCTCCCCAACTGAGAAAAATGACATGGACCACAAGGGATAAAGCCAAGCCTCGTTTCATGCTATGATAGGAGTCTTTGTTCATTCTTTATGCCTTATTTATGACTTATATTTTTTCATTTTTAATCACTCTATGCTCTCTTAAAAACATTTTAAAAACAACAGGGTATGCGAAATTTTATCACTTATTATTTATTGTGCTAGACTTGCTAACGCAACTTGAGAAAACCCCGCTTTTTGAATATCTGCCAGCAGTTTTAATACTTGTTGATATTCAACAGTTTTAGCAACCCGCACAAAAACCCGTTGATCTTTTTGTGTAGCATCTTCTTCCAGAAGAGTTTTAAGGTGTGCAATCAGTGCTTGTGACGTTTCATAATAATCTTGATTAATGGCAAAACGCCCTTGCGCGTCAAGTGAAACCGTAAGAGGCGTTTTTTGAGCTCGTACGGGACCTGCTTGACTACGAGGCAAATCTAGAGGAACACCGTTCACTAAAAGGGGAGCAGAGACCATAAAGATAATCAACAAGACCAGCATGACATCCACAAAAGGAGTAACATTGATCTCACTCATCAGTTGGCTTCGTGAATGATGGCGCCTACGTTTATTTTTCCGAGAAGAAGAAGCAACAGAAATTCCCATGGGATAAGCTCCTTTTTATAAAGAGGAAGGTGCTGTGCGTGTTTCATCAATACGCCGCGATACAATTGTTGAAAATTCATCGGCAAAATTTTCTATTTGTGCAATGATGCGCGCACTTTCATGAGTCAACTTGTTATAAGCAATAACGGCTGGAATTGCTGCAAACAAACCAATAGCGGTTGCCAAAAGCGCTTCTGCAATCCCTGGCGCGACAATGGCAAGTGATGTATTTTGAGAAGCTGAAATAGAAAGAAAAGACTCCATAATACCAATAACTGTTCCAAAAAGTCCGATAAAGGGTCCCGCAGATCCCAATGTCGCAAGAAAACTTAATTTTGATTCTATTTTTTCACTTTCACGCCCCAGCGTCAAATCCATAGCCTTATCAATTCTGCTCTGCAAACTTTTCGATGTATGGGTCCCTTTTTCAAGAGATTTTTTCCATTCAACCATTGCCGCCATAAAAACTGCGGATATACTATTGGTGCGTTGACTTTTACATGATGCATAAAGATCTTCTAGCGCTTTGCCTGACCAAAATGTACGTTCAAACTGCTTTATTTCACGCCGTATTCTCCGATACGTAAAAATTTTATCAAAAATAATTGCCCAACTCCAAATGGAAGCGAGCAGCAACCCGATCATAACACCTTTCACGATCCAACTCGCTTGCATAAACAAATGCAACATTCCAATTGTTTCCGGATTCGTTAGTTCACCATGCGGCATAATTTTTGTCCCTCTAAATAAAAGGTGTATTTTTTAAAATTCTATAAAACAGATTATTTTATAGTTTCTAAATTTAAGTAAAAAACTTCAGTCTCACATAAATCCATGCGCTAAAACAAGACTTGTTTTTTAAATTTCCTTAAAAAGTGATGACGAGAGACATCCCTCAACACACACACCCCTCATTTCACAACAGCATTTATGAAAAATATAACGATAAAGCCTTCCCCATAAATGCTATAAAAATAAAAGATATAAAAATGCGTGATATCAAATCTATTATGCACCACCATCTTTACGCTCATGAAAAGAAAGCTAAACCCTCATACACGTTTTAAGCTTAAAATGCAGTGATAAGTCTTAGCACTTGAAAACATTCATAAGAGGCATTTTTATTCCTTATCTTAAGTGTTTTTGTCCCCACTCACCAAGCCCGCTTGTGACATGTAAGAAAATGTTTTTTATTAATTCACAGCAATAGAGCTTGAAAAGAAAAAATCTTACAAGTTTCAGAGTTATCTGAAAATGACAACGCAATAAATTATCATTATAAATAAATATGTTATAATCATGAAAGATTACGCTTTACCTCAGACTATTTTTTCTCTCATTTTGCATCAAATTTAATACGGGGACACCCTCGAACACAAAAAAACGACAATAAACCACCATAAAATGCCTCACAACAATGTGCCTCACCCATGCACCCTAATGTAAGTCCCATAAATCTAGTGTAAGTCTCATATAGTCTCATTGTGTTGTGAATTAATCCCTTTCAATGCCCATCATCTCTCTGACACCATGGCATGGTATAACGTAAAAGCTTCTGTAACATGAAAAAAGCCTTTTCACATCTTTACTTCATGAAAACAGGCTTCTTCGTTCTCTTTTCTCACTTGCGATATTTGATCGTTATTGCATTGAGAATGATCTATAAAAAATATTTTTACAATTTTTCAATGATTTATATTGCTCATCTTATGATATGTAAGCAAATGATTTCAATTGTTTCAACATGTACAGATTTGAAATGAAAGTATTTTACTCTCATTACTCTATTGGAATTTGTGCCCGTGAGAAGTGATAATTTACCTTTCTGAGTCGATCTATCATATAAAATAATATGCTTTTAAAACTTTAAATCAAAAATGCATTTCTGCTTTGTATACATTGACCTCTCACTCATTCACTGCGTTTAGAAGCACAGATAAAGCCATGTATTATGGATGAAAATGGATAGGACATGCGCTCTTGTGATGCCAAATGACAATCCAGTAAAAAACAAATCAAATTGCTTAAAATACTCTTTGGGTGTTTTGAGAGAATTTTTGACCTAATAGCTTATTATCACTTTATTGCAATATTTTGCTGGGTATGTGCATTTTTATAAAAATAAATCTTAATCCATTTTTTATTTCTTTTTTTGTTTTGTCCTTTTCTGCTGTTTTCCTATGCCAACGAACCTTTCTTCAAAAGAAAGAAAATATCTTGAGTTTATAGCAGAAAATGGATAATAAGACATTGATTTTGAATCATAACATAGATGAGGCGTGTTTAATTTTGTGGGATATCATCTTCAATTTATTGTAGCTACTGTAGTAGAGGCGCTTTCTTTTGATGTATCGCGTGACCTTGTTGGAAAACATTTAGGCTATGATAAATGTATGATCTTAGATTGTAGATTACTTTATATCCCCTGATCTCTCCTAAAGCTGCTCGTTCAATGAATAACACTTTTAACCAAGCATTTTTGCAAAAAGTTCTTTGGGTAAACGTCGCGGTTTTGCCTCCTCATTAATCAGAGCAATTTCAACTTTGGCTGTTACCAACGTGGTCGCCTCATGCAAAATAGATTGCTCCATAAAAAAGCGTGCCCCTTGGATATGAGTAACACGTGTTTTAACAACTAAAAGATTATCAATTTTAGCTGGTCTTGAAAAATTAATTTCCATATGACGCACAACAAAAAACAGTTTTTCCCCCTCAACCCCTGCTGCTAACATCTTATTATTAAAACCGGTATCCCGTAAAAACTCTGAACGTCCTCGTTCAAAAAACTCAAGATAACGCGCATGATAAACCACACCGGAAAAATCTGTATCCGCAACATAAACGCGGACCTGAAAATTATGAAAAGCATTTGTATGATTGCTCTTAAAAGGAGTTATTTCTGTCATTGGCTTCATGTCCCATAAAATCATCTAATATAGCAAATTGTTTATCAATCAAAAGATTGAACACATTTTTGTGTTGAAGTTGTGAAAAGCAAAAGCCCCCTTAATCGTGCAAGACCTTTTTGGTCAGAATATGCTAAAAGAAGCACGTCTCTTGTATTTTATGACCTTACTATAAAATATTCACATAGTTTCTTTTAATTAAAGAGAATGTCTTAGTCATCTTCCCCATCCCATAAAGACGTCTGAAGTGATGAATTGTCTTGAGCATCAGAAAGTTGAGAACGCCTTTGTATAGACGTTGTAGAGGCAGGAGCAGAAAGCCCTAAATGGCTCCAAGCCTTTTCAGTTAGAATGCGTCCACGAGCGGTTCTTTGAATAAAACCTTGTTGGAGCAAATACGGTTCAACAATATCTTCAATGGCATCGCGTGGTTCTGATAAAGCAGCAGCAATTGTTTCAATCCCCACCGGTCCCCCTAAAAAAGTTTCCGCAATCAGGAGCAAGTAGCGGCGATCAAGCGGATCAAGCCCAAGATGATCGACCTCAAGGCGGGAAAGCGCTTCATCAGCGATTTTTTGGTCAATTTGTTTTGCCTGTTTAACCAAAGCAAAATCACAAACACGCCGTAAAAGCCGCCCAGCAATACGAGGAGTCCCCCGTGCTCGGCGTGCAATTTCATGAGCACCATCATCACTGATCTTGACGGCAAAAAGCCGTGCATTACGCTGCACAATATATTCCAATTCTTCTATCGTATAAAAATTGAGACGAATTGGGATGCCAAAACGGTCTCTCAGCGGTGTGGTCAAAAGCCCCAAACGTGTAGTTGCCGCTACCAAAGTAAATTTAGCCAGATCAATTTTCACCGAGCGTGCGGCCGGCCCCTCCCCAATGATCAAATCAAGTTGATAATCTTCCATGGCTGGATAAAGAATTTCCTCAATCGCCGGATTTAAGCGATGAATTTCATCAATAAACAAGACATCACGTTCTTCGAGATTGGTCAAGAGAGCGGCTAAATCTCCTGCTTTAGCGATGACCGGTCCTGAAGTAGAGCGAAAATTAACGCCTAATTCTTTTGCCATAATCTGTGAAAGCGTTGTTTTTCCCAGTCCCGGTGGTCCTACAAACAAAACATGATCCAGCGCTTCTTGCCGCGTTTTTGCTGCTTCAATAAATATTTTTAAATTAGCCCGTGCCGCTTCTTGACCAATAAAATCATCGAGAACTTGTGGTCTTAAGGAACGATCTGGATCGTTAGGAAGGGGTGCGGAACCCAGAAGGCGTTTATCTTCATCTTTATGCATTGTTACCTTGATTTTAAGTAGGAGAAGAAAGCAATTTGAGACTATGGCGGATCAGCAGAGCAGAAGAAACAGTTTCCCCCTCAAGAGCGTTCATCGCAAGAGCAAGAGCACGGGATGCATGCTCCCGCTCAAACCCTAGCTTCATCAACGCAGAAAGCGCATCATGCGCAGGTTGATTGGTCATCTCACGCTGAGGAACCGAAACAGTCTTGAGCGCTTGTTCAAAGGGGAGTGTTTTACTTTTCAACTCACCCACAATTCTTTCACTGACTTTTTTACCAACGCCCGGCGCTCGACTAATCATCGCAACATCGTTTAAGGCAATAGCCTGTGCGAGTTCATCTGGTGATAAAGTACCCAAGATTGCCAAAGCAACCTTCGCCCCTACTCCAGGAACATTTTGTAGAAGACAAAACCACTCCTGTTCAGCTCTTGTAGCAAAGCCAAAAAGGCGGATTGCGTCTTCCCGAACATGCGTTTCAATAAAAAGGCTTAACGCCTCCCCAACAGAGGGTAAAGAAGGACGGAGCCGATTTGAAACAAAAACAACATAACCCACACCGTGAACATCAAGAAGGATATGATCATCAAAGATATGTTCAAGAGTGCCCTTTAATTTGCCAATCATGCTTCCACCCCAATCATACCGCCATCCTTGCCTGATAAGATCGGTCAATACTCTTACGGTGCATACTATGACAAAGAGCAAGAGCAAGAGCATCAGCCGCATCACTGCTATCAAATTCAGCCCGTGGGAGGAGAACTTTGACCATCATATGAATTTGTTCTTTAGCACCGTGTCCAACACCAATAACCGATTTTTTCACTTTGTTGGGCGCATATTCAAAAACAGGAAGATTGGCTTGCGCAGGAACCAGCAATGCAATTGCACGCGCTTGCCCAAGTTTTAAAGTTGCTGTAGCATCTTTGTTGACAAACACATGTTCTACAGCGGCTTCATGGGGCATAAATTGATGCACAACCTCTGAAAGACCTTTGTGGATCTGACATAGTCTGGAAGCCAGCTCACACTTTACATCAGAAGAAACGGTCCCTGCTGCAATAAACTGAAGACGATTACCCGCAACATCGATAACGCCCCACCCTGTACGCCGCAATCCGGGATCAATGCCTATAATACGAATCGTCTCTGCCATAAACTACAGTCTATACACTTTTCCCCCCTGTGAATAAAGATGTGAATAAAGACAAGACCACAAAGAAAACAACAGCACAAGACAAAACCACTAAAAAGATGATCATGCCCCCCAATTATAACACGCAACGAACAGCATCTTTATGAAGCATAACTGAAATCAATCAAAACCATTCACACATCACAAGCAAGCACCCTATCAAACACCTTATAAAACATAAAAATTCTCTTTCTTTATCATGTCCAATGCCATAACAGTTAAACATCGCAAGCGAGCAAATAGAGAGTGCTGGATTGTACATTCATTAAGTGTAAAGAGACTATGCAATAGATAGTATACACTTTACGGAAACTTTTTACATTATAACATGTTGCTACCACAGTAATTCAACAAATTGATTTATAAAGATAATTCATTATTTTGTATGTTGAATAAGAATCCCGAATATCCTAAGATTTTCTCATTACAAACCTCTTTATATTGAAGCAATCAAAACCATTCGCTCACATATGAAACGTGGGATTTCCCTATGGAGTAAACCTGTACAAGAAAGGACTAAAAATGCCTCTCATGAACCATCTCTAATGCCAAGGGCTTATCACAACATTGGGAACTGGCAAATATGATGATCGTGCCGGCTTGCTCCGTTGCAAGCGTAAAGATGAGGAGGCTCAATGGATGTAAGCAAGAACTGAGAGGTGTTTTTGAATATGCCCATTACACCACAATGACATTGCATGGAGAGGGACATTATGCATGGGACACAGAGAACCCCCGAGGCATTCATTATAGAGCACTTTATTTTGGATGTTTTATTTTACGCGAGGAAAAATAACTTCCATTCAAAACAAAAGAAGCCCAAAAACTGACACAATGTGTATCATCCTCATTAACACACGCTTTACAGCAACTTTATAGGCATAAATTATAGAGCATAAATAAATTGATGTACAAGCCCCAGCTCTATCTAGCGCCTGATTATTATCATAGCCAAAACAAAATCACACGATATATCAACAGAAAGTGTTCCAGCTGCAATCAACCGAAGCCGATTTTACAAGACCAACCATACCCCACATTCCATGCCATATTCGAAATCAATACCTATACACCCCCTCCCTCTACCCCCCTCTCAGCTATAAGCTCAAGACATTTCCTACGCTCAAATAGAAATTAGGCAGAAAAAAGCACTCTAGATTAGTTTTAGTTGTGCAATTTTGGTTGTAAAAAATGGGTAGATTGCTCTAAATATCGCAAGAAAGAAGCAAGGAGCTATTCTTCTCATAACACCCAAAAGCTGTTTTCAGTCATTCGATTTGTTTTCCCACTAAATTATCATTTCTTAAACTACAACCGCCCTTATTGACCAGAACGCTTAAACTACAGCCGCATATCTACGAAAAAATGCACGCTCCTAAACGCAATGAAATGAGAAACAAATTGGCGAAAAATTTCTGGCAATTCATGCCAATGCGGGGTCTCAAGTTCCAATGTCGGTGTATGAAGTGACACTTTTACAATTTCTTTTTTTATTTGTTCTGATGACATTTCCCCTTCACGCAGAGCAAGGAAATACCTCTAAGAACGCCCAAAGGCTGTTTTGAGCAATTCGATTTGTTTTCCTACTGGATTATCATCTTCTAAGGCACAGGAGGCTGCAGTTTCCCAACCAGCACGCATATACTGTATGCGCGCTTCTAAACGCAATGAATGAGAAACAAATTGGCGAAAAATTTCTGGCAATTCATGCCAATGAGGGGTTTCAAGTTCCAATGTCGGTGTATGAAGTGATACTTTTACAATTTCTTTTTTTATTTGTTCTGATGACATTTCCCCTTCACGCTCTGCGCGAAGAAGAAGGAGTTGAGAAGCGATTTGCATCAGTCGTGTACTTAAATACATAGCTTCTTTCGCATAGATTGCAGAAACTTCTGCCGAAAGGGAACGTGCTACTAATTTCCCTTCTGAATCAATATACGCTGCGGTTTTTTCAATCAGCGCCATTGTTTCTTCATAGAGACGATTAAAAGCATTTTCAAAAGCATTATGCTCAATCATGATAATAGGTTCATCATATGGACGTTTATGTACACTCACGCTTTTATACTCCAAGTATCAGCACAAAATTATACCACTCAACGAACAGAGTATTAAAAAGTTTCTTTTGTTGCTGTATAGAACGCTTTTTTTAAAACTGCTACCTCTTTTAATTTTTTTGCGCAACGCGCTTTTTATACTAAGGTTAACGCACCCAACAAACACTATAGGAGCGTTTTTCTTATAAACGGATCAGTTTCCTTGAAAAGGACCACTGCCAAGATCGCCGTCTTTCACAATAATAGGCGACTCCAAATTGCAGAGCAATACCCGTTATTATTAAGAGGGTATCGGAAAAAAACGTTCCTGTCATCACTGTTTTTATAATTTGTCCAAACATCGCAAAAATGGTTCCCGTTACAAAGACCGGTAAACTATGTTTTCCTAAGATTGCTAAAGGATGTTTCTGAGAGACATAAAACCATTTATTGATGCTTGGCAAAGAAAGAATGAAAAAGGCTAATGCAAGAACATGGAGTAAACGTGGCAAGCTTAAAAAGGTTTTATTAAAGTTCAACAATGGGGAAGACCAGCCAAGCCACCCCAAAATGCCCCACCAGTTTAAGCGAACCCATAACAGTGCCAACAAGAGATAAGCTGCCGCACAAACAATCCAAAAAGACTGAAAAGCGATTTTTTTTCCTTGTTTAAGCGCTAAAGTACTGGTCAATCCTATGACAAATAAGAATTGCCAAGACAAAGGGTTTAAAAACCACTTTCCTTCTAAAGGATAAGAAGGAGGAGCAATTTTATAAAATCCGCAGATAAGATACAGCGTAAACGAGCCCAAAAGCAGCCATTTTGTCTGTTTACAACTCAAATAAAGGATAAAAGGCGCAAAAAACATCAAAACGATATAAAGTGGAAGAATATTATTATATCCCAATTGATGCCCAAAACTTAAGGTACTCAAAAATGCGATACCAGGCTCTTTAAAAAAGAGTCTCATATTGTTCATTGATAAAAGTTTTTCTGTTTTCCATAATAAAAAGGCAGCAAAAAAAAGACTTAACGTGACAAAGGTAGTAAAAAGATATGCGCCATAGAGCTGCAAAGCTCTGTACCACAGTTTTCGGATGATAAAAGCAAAGGATTTTTGCTGTAACCGTCCATGAAAGCTTAACCCAAGAGCAATCCCTGAAAGCAAAACAAACACTTCTGCACAATCAGAAAAACCGAAATTTCTATGGGTAAAAGACTCATAGATCGTTCTGGGAATATGGTTGATGAAAATCGTCAATAAAGCTAAAGAACGAAAAACATCAATACGTGTATCACGACGAAAAGGTTGAGTATTATGCTCAAGAATACCTTGGTATTTCATCAGTGGACTCCCACACGCCACAAACCCCTTGAAGTCCCATAAAAATGGTGGTTACCCTTATTGCCAACAAGCATAAACAGGATGAAATTTTAATTTTTAAGTGTCAAGTTTCATTTTAAGCGTTTATTTTTTAAAAGGCAAAATTTTTTTAAAGGTAAAAGAACGAAAAGAATCCATACATGTATCACAGCAAAAAGGCGACATAATTATGCTTAAAAACACTCTCATTTCTCATAAGCAGGCACCCACACACCCACAAATCCTTTAAATTACGTGAAAATGGTGGTCACTTTCATCGCAAATAAGCATAATAGAATGAAACTTTAATTTTAAGCATTATTTTTCTCTAAGAAACAGGGATTTGACATGACAGAACAAAAAAATAAACCAATTGATTCACCTCTTTTCCCTCAGTTGATTTTAACACTTGATGTTCGGCGCAACACCCCACACACATTTTTGCAGCAAATTTTTCAAACAAAGTCTTTTGCATGCGTCATCCTCTATGATTCTGAAAAGCAGAAAGATGATAGCTCTTTTTTACAACAACAAGCACAAACTTACGCAGAAGATATCCAAAATCACGACGCAGCCCTTCTCATCGCTGATGACAGCCGCATTGCTGGGCGCATAAAGGCTGATGGATTGCACATAGAAGATGATCTTAACGCTCTTGAAAGCTTCAAAAATCAGCAAAAGGAACAAAAAATCATAGGCTTTGGCAATCTACGCAATCGCCATAGTGCTATGCTTGCAGCGGAAACAGGTGTTGATTACCTGTTCTTTGGAAAACTCGGTGCTGATAAAAAAACCCAAGCGCACCCCCGCAATCTCCAGTTAGCAACATGGTGGGCAGAAATTATGCAAACCCCCGCCATTATCCAAGCAGGAAGCGATTTTTCAACCTTTGATGAAGTCTTAAAGACTGGATGTGAATTCATTGCTGTAGAAGAAGTGATTTTTGGGAACGACAACCCCTTAATACTGCTTAAAACAATACAAGAAAAATGTGAGAAAACCCCCTTGTAATATAGGAGACATACATAAGCCGCTGATAAAACCCCATACACTCACTCATGCAATACCCAGTGAACATAGCGATAAGCAAAAGCTACGAAAATCCCTGCCATAGTTCAAGCAGGAAGCAATTTTGCACTCTTTGATAAAATCTTAAACACCACATATGAATTCATTGCTGTAGAAGAAGTGATTTTGGGGAACGACAACCCCCTGATGATACTTAAAATGATAAAAATAAGGGAAAAACCAAAGCACTTTCAAAAAAACAGTACACTGTCTCAAATTAAATTAGAGATTTTAGTTACTAACAATAACAATAATTAATAATAATAATAGTAGTTATAGATTACTTAATATAAAAATAAATAATTTTTAATTAAGGGATATTGTAAATGTAATTAACAGTAATTACATGAGTTATTGTTTCATAAATTATTATTCAACAAATTTTATCAATAAAAAAATGTATTATACAGTTTTTAAATTAAAAAGGGGAGAAAATGAAAAATACAAAAAATATTGATTTTGACTATATTTATAGTTCATTTGTTTCAAGATTTTATTGGAAATGTAACTATTTTAAAAACGTATTTTCACCTTTCTATATAGAGAAAAGTCTTTTTAAACATGGCATGTTAGGTCTTTTTGAGGATGAAACACAGGGGTTTTTACTGTTACCATGTGAAGCTCACTTACAAGAAGGAGAACCAACAGAATACAAATGCAGCGGGAATGGCTATTCAAAAATAATTAATAAAGAGAATATTGTCATTCTTAGAAATGGTATATCTAGTGATATTCCATCTTTAATAGCTAAAAAATATGCAGAGAGGACATATAATATATTTCAAAATCATGGTATTGTAGCGCGAACATTAGAAAATGCGGTTTCATTCCCCATAAGTCCTGAAAGCCCTATACAAAATTTAGAAAACTTGCGAAAGCACCTAGAAACTTCAATCTCTGTAGCTGATCCTGGAAGCCTTATACAAAATTTAGAAGATTTGTGGCAACAACGAGACGACTTGCTTAATGAAGCTTTCTCAATATTAGGATTAAAAAAAGGAGATAATTTTATACGCTGTGTACATGCAAGAGAGACTTTTGTGAAAAATTGTAAAGATCGTTTTAATTTTGATATTAGTTTTAAAAGCCAATATGAATATCAGGAAGAATTATCCTCTCGCTTACGGTAAAATCAAGCACCATTAATTGTCATTAGGATGTGAAAATCATAGTAGTAAAATAACTAAGCTTTGCTTTAATGAGGGGCTCTCCGCCTCTCATTAAAAAGCTGTAAGTTACAAAAACTTTTTTCATTTTTACTGCAATCTCCTAAAATCACTTTATTCCCCCTATAATCACTTTATCATTGAGCAAATGTTTTTTATCGCATACACAACACCTAGGAAGGGTTTGAAACAACTTCTTGCATATTAAAATGGGAGAGATTTTTCAATTTTAAAAGAAGCTTGTATACTACCATTGTCCGAGCATCTGTACCTATATTGTCAAAGTGAGAGAGTGCTAAGATTGCGGGAAATCATAGCGCATCCAAATTATCTTATATTGTATCGAGTAGCTGCAAAATAAACTGAGATTTTAACCGTAGTACACGCCCGCCGTAAATTTCCTAACTCCATTTGATTTGATGAAAAACGCAATACCTCTCACGAGAAAAACACTATTTTAATTTTTATTGTAAATTTCTTAAAATTACTTTATGAATTAAAAGATGTTTTGGTCGCATACGCAACGACCAATAGGGCTCTAAAACCCGAAAATCTAAACATGAATTTACCCCACTTTGTGGGTATCCCGGAATTCCGGGAGTTTTTGCTATGTCCAGGTGCTCTCAGCACTAAAAGCAAAAAAAGCTGATTAGATTTCAGTACTTTCAAGCTCCCGGAATACTCATGCGAGGGCGCTCGCAACCGGCGGGGAAAAATGCAATCTCAAAATCTTAATATTGATCTTTTTATTGGCAAAAAAATTCGCTTAAAACGAAAAATGTTGAAGATGTCTCAAAAAACATTAGGTCAACATTTAGGCGTCACTTTCCAACAAATCCAGAAATATGAAAAAGGCTTAAATCGTGTCAGCGCAGGGCGTTTAAAGAAAATTTCTGATATCTTGAATGTTCCACTTTCCTTTTTTTACGCGGATATCTTAACAAAACAACAGCCCCCATATCATCATGATGAAATCGCATCGAGCACAGAGGAATATCTGCTGCTCAAAAGATTTAGAACTCTCACAACGGTAAAAAAGAAAGCCTTTTTACAACTGATCTCTGATGAGAATGCAAACTAACATCACACAGATAGCACGCGCTATTCAAAGTCCCACTTTGTGAACACTTTATTGCTTGAATGCAAAACATACCACCCCTCCATTTTAAAAAACGACACGTTAAGAGACACTATTTTAATTTTTATTGTAAATTTCCTGAAATTACTTTATGAATTAAAAGATGTTTTGGTCGCATACGCAACGACCAAAAGGGGCCTTGAAAACCCTAGATCCGAGCGTAAAGATGAACCCACTTTGTGGGTATCCCGGAATTCCGGGAGTTTTTGCTATGTCCAGGTGCTTTAAGCACTAAAAGCAAAAAGGCTGACTCGGATTCAGTGTTTTCAAGCTCCCGGAATACTCATGCGAGGGCGCTCGCAACCGGCGGGGAAAAATGCAATCTCAAAATCTTAATATTGATCTTTTTATTGGCAAAAAAATTCGCTTAAAACGAAAAATGCTAAAAATGTCTCAAACAACTTTAGGACACGCTTTAGGTGTCACTTTCCAACAAATTCAAAAATATGAAAAAGGCTTAAATCGTGTCAGCGCAGGGCGATTAATGGAAATTTCTGATATTTTGAATGTTCCACTTTCCTTTTTTTACGCGGATATCTTAACAAAACAACAGTCCCCATATCATCATGATGAAATCGCATCAAGCACAGAGGAATACCTGCTGCTCAAAAGATTTAGAACTCTCACAACGGTAAAAAAGAAAGCCTTTTTACAGCTGATCTCTGATGAGAGTGCAAACAATATCACACGGATAGCGCGCTATTCATAAGCATTCATACGTATTTTAAAAAGCAGCCCCCATTGTAAGCATTTTTTCATTTTAGGAGGAGAAGCCCTTAATATAATAGAAGATAAGCATCTTTACACACAATAACCCTTTATCATTATTATTTTTAACAGGACTATTTTCAACAGTCTGGCTCTCGTCAACATTTATGCTATTTTTTTAAACTTACCCAACCCTACCTTAACTAAGACGAAAAACTGAGAGATAAAAAGTAATATAGAAATGAAATTCTTATACGGCTTGTAATGATGAAAAAAAAATGTGAAAGTTCTGATCGGTAATGAGGAGAAAACACCATGATCAAGAGAAGCGTGAAGCTGCTTATCTTAGGCGTGCTTGGCCTTGCAAGTTCTGCTGTCAATTCAGCTGGAAACACTGAAGAATTCTCAAGTTCTGAAGACTCTTTCAATACGATTCAAGAAGCTTCAAACACTCAAGAACCTTTTCAGCCCTTAAAAGCTGGAGACTATGATCAAGCCTATGACTATTACATCCAAGGTTATTATTTAAAAGCTTTTCGTGAAGCACTCCGACGTGCTGAAAAAAATGATCCTTTTGCACAAACTCTTCTTGCCAGAATTTATATGGAGGGATGTGCTGTCCCTATTGACGGTGCGCGTGCTGCTTTATGGTTTGAACGCGCCGCAAAACAGGGGGAACCCCAAGCACAACTACGCTATGGGCTTATGTTGTTTGATGGTAACTTTATAAAACAAAATCAAGAACTTGGTGAACAGTTCATTCAAAAATCTGTCAATGCAGGCGTCAAGGAAGCCTATTTTTATTACGGACAACTGCTTCTTTATAAAGCCGCACAGGAAAAACAAGCTCTCCCTGGTGTTTCTTCTCAAAGCCGTGAAAATGAAGCAATCGAGCAAGCCTTAAAATTGTACTTAAAAGGTGCTGCTCTTGGAGATGCTGAAGCTGCTTTTTCTGCTGCAAAAATTCTTTCCTTAGGCACGTTAAAACGACCAAAGGATGATCGCAATGCTCGCAAACTCATGGAGGTAGCGGCTCAAAACAACCACTTAAAAGCTCAACTTCATTTAGCACAATGGCTTATACAGGGGCGTGGAGGAGAAACAGATTTTCCCCGTGCTTTTCATTTACTTCAAAGAAATGCTATCAACATGATAGCACCAGCACAGATTTCCCTTGCAAGGCTTTATCGAGATGGCACAGGAACAAAAGGCGATATAATAATGGCAGCGGCATGGTATATGCTCGCAAAAGAGGCAAAAATGCAAGCTCCTGATCTTGAAATGATGCTCCAAGGCATGGACAAAACACAACTAGAAAAAGCGCACAAAGAAGCAATAAAGCTCCTTCCTGTTTTTTAAAATACTCCTCTCTGCTTCAAAGAGATAAAATTTATAGAAATTCTGGGAGTTTTTGCACTGTCCAGGGGCGATAAGCACTAAAAGCAAAAAGGCTGTTTAGAACTCAGTACTTTACTACTCTCAGAATACCAACGTGAGGGCGCTCGCACCCCGTCGGAGGGAAATGCAAACCAAAGATCTTTATAACGACATTTTCATTGGTAAAGAAAACGCACTGGTATCATTTACTTAACAAACAATATCCAATAAGCAAAAGAACTAGGCTATCGCGAAAATTCCGAAAGCTCTATTTTTTCATTCTTTTTTCTTGGACGAAAAACACGCCGACTCTCAGTAAAAAGCTATTTTTTATTGTAAATTTCCTAAAATTACTTTATGAATTAAAAGATGTTTTGGTCGCATACGCAACGACCAATAGGGCTCTAAAAACCCGAAACCTCGTACATAAATTTACCCCGCTTTGCGGGTGTCCCGGAATTCCGGGAGATTTTGCTATGTCCAGGTGCTTTAAGCACTAAAAGCAAAATGCTGATTCGAGGTCAGTGTTTTTAGACTCCCGGAATACCAACGCGAGGGCGCTCGCACCCGGCGGGGGGCTTTAAAATGCAAACCAAAAATCTTGATAACGACATTTTCATTGGCAAAAAAATTCGTTTGAGACGAAAAATGCTAAAAATGTCTCAAAAAACATTAGGTCAACATTTAGGTGTTACTTTCCAACAAATCCAGAAATATGAAAACGGCTTAAATCGTGTCAGCGCAGGGCGTTTAAAAGAAATTGCCGATATCTTAAATGTTCCACTTGTCTTTTTCTATGCGGACACCTCAGCAAAACAACAGCCTCCATACCACCATGATGAAATCGCATCAAGCACAGAGGAATACCTGCTTTTAAAAAGATTTAGAGTTCTAACCTCGATAAAACAAAGAGCCATTTTACAGCTCATCGCTGATCAGAATGAAAGCTTTTAACATTATGATATAGGGCGCTACACTCTTTGTTCTTAACTTGCCTCCCACCCCTCAAAGGACAGAAGCCCCTTCCCTATCCGGTTGGGAAACAATCCGTCTTCTCAGAACAGAACTCTTTTAGCTTCCCATTTCATGTGGTTCATTTCACAAAATTATCCGGACAAGCCCCCCTCATATATTCACCACATATTCTCATAAAAATATCACATGTGCAAAGTTTGATGTCTTATAGCACCACACCTCAAACGATAGTATTTTACAGCAAACAGAATAAGCATTCATACGTATTTAAAAAAGATAGCCTTCAAAAAGCAATGCTTGAAAATTTTTTTGGTCGATCTGGAACAGCACCTAACGCCTCATTTTATAATGGTGATAGAGGATATGATCTTAACATGCAAACGCAAAAAATTGCTTTTTTATCACAATTACCAAAAACAGCAGTTTATTAAAATATACGCCGCAAGAAGCACTTCAAGCAGCCTTTACAGCTGAAACCATTATTCATTGATTAATTAACCGATTGATTAGATGCCGATATGTTGTTAATGTAACGATGAGTAAAGTTGCTCTTATTTCTGGAATAGGAGCTTCGCAAAAAAGAGCAACAATAAGTAAGGGGAATTAACGATGTTAAAATATTTATTGCTGTCACCGGTTGTGTTGGTGGCAGGTTGCGCATCTGTAGGCAATTATTCATCAAATTATGTTGATCAAAGTCTTACAAAGCATCAGGCACAATTAGTCGCTAACAAATTTATTAGCGGTAACAAAGGGTTTTTACCACCCGCTACAACCACACTTCTTATAAAGAAAAATAATACAGCAGACAACTTTACTCCTGTATTTATCAATCTGTTGCGACAGAATGGATATAATGTGATTTATACAGATCAACCCCAAAAACAACAAAACATGGGTGTGAATTTGAGTTATAGAATAAGATTAAATAGTAGCACTATAGTGTCTCTTTTTCAGTATAACGTGAATGGAGAGCCGCGTTCTTATATAAATACTCAGCCCAAATGAACCCGCTATTTAATGTGAATTTTCTCTATATTTTACACATAAAGACTTAAAAGCTCTTGCGAAAGGCAAAGAGATTTGCACCTCAATAAAAAACCTCATTTTTAGCCAGAGTGGATAAATTTTATTATAGATTGTGACAATACAAAATAGTGTAAATTATAGCTTTGAGATTTAAGAAAAGAAGAATACTAAAAATAATGAAAATGCCCCACACCCTAGTGAATTGTTACGCGAAGATGTAAATGCAAAACTTGGACTATCTGTGATTGAAGCAGCTGAAGAGTTTTCTATATCCCGTGTAGCATTTTCTAGGGTATCGGTAAAATCCTTATAACGACATTTTCAGTGACAAATTCATTGGCAAAAAAATTCGTTTTAGACGAAAAATGTTGAAGATGTCTCAAAAAACATTAGGTCAACATTTGGGTGTTACTTTCCAACAAATCCAGAAATATGAAAACGGCTTAAATCGTGTCAGCGCAGGGCGTTTAAAAGAAATTTCCGATATATTGAATGTTCCGGTTTCCTTTTTTTATGCCGCTTAACAAAACAACAGCCTCCATACCACCATGATGAAATCGCATCGAGCACAGAAGAATACCTGCTTTTAAAAAGATTTAGAACTCTTACCACTGTAAAAAAGAGAGCCATTTTACAGCGCATCTCTGATGAGAATGAAAACTTTTAACATTATGATATAGGGCGCTACACTCTCTGTTCTTAACTTGCCTCCCACCCCTCAAAGGACAGAAGTCCCTTCCCTATCCAGTTGGTAAACAATCCGTCTTCTCAGAACAGAACTCTTTTAGCTTCCCATTTCATGTGGTTCATTTCACAAGATTATCCGGACAAGCCCCCTTCATATATTCACCACACATTCTCAATCAAAAACACCTCATGGCTTTACGGAACTTATATCATTGCCATCAATTATATCATTGCCATTAATGATGATATTTTACGACACAAAGGGATAAAATCCCCAAAAATTCTAAAAATTTTTTGTGCAAATTTTTAAAAAGCTTGCGTCTGAGCGCTTTTTATGGTCTTGCAAAGAACTGAAAAGCAAAAATACATCAAGGTCCTTTTTTACTTAAGCTTTTCTCTTTGCAAAAAACAGGAGAAAACCTATGGAGCGCACAGGACCATGAGAGAGCCGCAAGGCTAATCAAAAATTTGAGCCAAAAAATAACAAAAGAGCTCACCGTTAAAGGCAGCAAAGAAAAGCGCCATAACGACAACAAAAGAGTTCTTTTTGCAAGAATAGAATTGGATAGAAACGATGAAAATTAATGGCAATGAAATTCGCCCTGGCAATGTGATCGAACATCAAGGAAGCTTATGGGTTGCTGTTAAATGCAACGCTGTAAAACCAGGAAAAGGTGGTGCATTTAACCAAGTTGAAATGAAAAATTTAATTGATGGTACAAAACTTAATGAACGGTTTCGTGCTGCTGAGACGGTTGAACGCGTGCGCCTTGAACAAAAAGATTTCACATTTCTTTATCAGCAAGGGGATGCTTTGGTCTTTATGGATTCAGAATCTTATGAACAACTTGAACTTCAAAAGGATTTTGTTGGTGAACGTGCTGCTTTTCTCCAAGATGGGATGACTGTCACAGTTGAACTTTATCAAGAAAAACCTATTGGCATCTCACTTCCTGATCAAGTTGCTGTCACGATTGTGGAAGCCGATCCTGCCATCAAAGGACAAACGGTTACCTCCTCTTATAAACCCGCCATTCTTGAAAACGGGATTCGTATTCTTGTTCCCCCCTTTATGAATGCTGGTGAACGTATCATTGTAGACACCAATGAGTTGATTTATTTGCGTCGCGCAAATGAAAAAGATAAATAAAGGAATAAAAAATGGCCCATTCTGCAGTCATGAATGTCATGGTGCAAGCTGCAATGAAAGCAGGACGCTCTTTGGTGCGTGATTACGGTGAAGTGCAAAATTTGCAAGTATCTTTGAAAGGACCAGCGGATTATGTCAGCCAAGCAGATCGCAAAGCGGAAAAAATTATTTTCAATGAATTAAGCAAAGCGCGCCCCAAATTTGGTTTTCTGATGGAAGAGTCTGAAGAAATCATTGGCGAAGATTCTCAACATCGTTTCATTATTGACCCATTAGATGGCACCACAAATTTTCTCCATGGCATTCCTTTTTTTGCTGTTTCCATTGCCTTAGAAAGTCAAGGGAAAATCGTTGCTGGTGTCATTTACAATCCCGTAAGTGATGAACTCTTTACCGCAGAACGCGGGTGTGGTGCTTTTTTCAATGACCGACGCTGTCGCGTTTCTGCAAGGCGCAGACTAGAAGATTGTGTCATTGCCACAGGTATGCCGCATTTTGGTCGCCCAAATCATGGAACCTATCTTATTGAATTACGCAATGTGATGGCGGAAGTTGCCGGACTTCGCCGTTTTGGCGCTGCTGCTCTTGATTTAGCTTATGTTGCTTCTGGCCGAACCGATGGCTTTTGGGAAGATAACCTGCAAATTTGGGATATGGCTGCTGGAATATTGATGGTTCGCGAAGCCGGTGGTTTTGTCACCGATAAAGAAGGCGGCAGCGATATATTTCGCAAAAAAAATATCATTGCTGGCAATGAACACATTCGCATAAAACTAGAAAAAACCCTCAAAAAAGGCATTTAGACCTCAGAAGTAGTGTCTTTTTAAAAGGCAATGCTAAAAGTTTAACTTTGCAACATCCCCATAGAGATATCTCTCATTACGCAACCTTATCTCTTATTGAATTACGCAAGTAATGATGAAAGTTTCTGGACTTCGCCTTCTTAGCGCTGCTGCTCTTGATTTAGCTTATGTCGCCGCAGGAAAAACCGATGGCTTTTGAGAAGACAATCTACAAATTTGGGATATGGCTAGCGGCATACTGATGGTTCGCAAAACCGGTGGTTTTATCACCGATAAAGAAGGCAACAATATATCCCGCAAAAAAATATCATTGCCGACAATGAACACATTCGCACCAAACTAGAAAAAAACTCAAAAAAAGTATTTAACTCTTACAGTTTTTTACAAAAACCTTAGAACCTTAAAAAACCACATGAAGAGAGAGTTTTAAATTTTCTTTACAGAAAACGATAGGAAATAACTGATCAGATAGTGACAAAAACATCATCACAAAATGCCCCAAGAAGCAATTATCGCACCCAAAGCAAAAACACAGTCCATTCCCTCTCTCAATATATGCTCTTTATAGTGCGCTATCCATTGATCGAAAAAACTCTCCTCTCTCATAAAAGCTGCCGCATATGTTTAAGAGTTTTCACGTCTTTTCCACCACTGCATAATAGCAGAGATTTCAGAAAAACCACTGATTCATAGGGCTGTTCTCTACCCCTTTATTCAACCGTTTTACAAATAGTTTATCAAATGCCGACGACATTTATAATAATGAAAATCTTTGTTTTCCAAAATTGCTTTCTGCACTTCACTTGCAAGCTGTTCTTTATCTTTTTCAACAGCCTCTTTCAGCGCCTTTACCTTCTTATCCCCAAAGATAACTTTTAATTTTTCTTTTAACTTTTTTTCCTCAACAAGCTTCTCCCAAAAGATCAATCGGTTATCACATGTCTCATTTGCTGCTTTTATCCATTCTCTGGCTCCTAATTTATAAATTTCTTCAAATGTTGGATTCCCTTCAACAATGGAAAGATTTTTTGCTCTATTTGTGTCATTATCTTTACAAGTATTGATTACATCTCTAACTGTGACAGAATGGCAACCCTTATCAAAAGCAACATAGCCCTTTTTCACTGTTTTAATAAGCTTCTTATAGTAAATGAAAGTTTCTCTTGCCGCCTTATAATCACTGGAAATATCACACAACAACAACAACAACACATTCTTTTTACAATATAATAATAAAGTACACTCACCAGACCAAGATTCCGAAAGCTTTAGCATTTTCTCTATCTCTTTGTGTTCTATACTTATAGATATGTTGTCCCACAAAGTATCTGTAAATTTTTTCTTTTCATCCTCCCCTGTAAAGTTTTCCTTTTGGTGCTGTTTGCATTCAGCTGTAATCATATCATCAAGAACATATAACCACCAATGAAGTAATAACATCGTAGGTTGACTCCGTTTTTTGTTCGTAAGAGGATCTACAAACTTTTGCAGAGTTATTCCATTCATTCTCATTAATCGCACTGCTTTTACAAAAAATTTCCTAAAATACGAGGTATCCAAGAGACTACATATTTTTTTGTAATGTTCATAAGTAAGTTTTTTTTCAAGTGCTTGTCTGTACAATAAACGCACTTCGTGCTCCCCTCGAATACAAATATCCTTTACCAATGGAAGCCGATCTCCACTGAATTTCATATCTTCCCTAGGATTTTTTATCCCCAATACGTCTCTTTCCCACTGTTTCACTCCCTCATCCCATTGTTTCAACCATTCCTGCGATACTTTTTGAGTTTTTGCAAAAAGCCTCTGTTCCCCTTGTGCAATAATATCTTGATATCCAACGCACTCTTGCTCTTTTTGCTCAAGTTGTTTAGTTAAATGCTTGTTCTGATAAATTGCCAATGCAAGCATTAAGCTTCCCCCACAACACACTATCATTGCAAAACCAAACAAAAAATCCACTGAGTATCCCAAATACCACGACTTCCCCATCAATATGATGCAGAAAATCATAACGCCGAATCTTCTGCTCCCACATTCTTTCCCCCATTTCCAAATGACCTTAATTGTAGCTATTATGAAAGCTATTGCCCATTTTATGTCTTCTTCCATTCTTGCTCTCTTTTATTCTCACCAACATTTAACGCAGCTTTCTCATCGATTTCTCGATATTGTATCATTGTGTGTACATCTGATTTGAAAATCACTACATATTATATTTTAATAAAAATAATACACAAAATATAGATGTTTTTGTTGGTAAAATAGAACAATTTGTATTTAAATAATGCTGTTTTAGTGATTTATGTACTTTAAAGAAAAGCCTTATAAGCCCTCAAAATGCATGATCCATGAAATTCAAAATGCATGATCCATGAAATATTGATTTTCAAAGTAATAAAAACCTTAATCCAACCAAACAGCAAAATATGCTGCGTGCTCACACTGTTTATAACATCGATAAAAAGCGCCTCTCTGCCTATTTATCAGTTCTTCTTTAAGTAGCCCAGCACCATCATACTCTTATGCCAGCGCCCCAATGTTGTGACAGTCCCTAAAACTTGAGACGATTCATGAAGAGGACTTATTCTTTCTAAAGTGTTTTATTCACGCGGGCTCTCTCTGCTTGCCACATACAAGAGACATGGTTTTAACTAATACAACATAACTAAATTTGAAACGAGAAAATCCTATGGTATTCATGATCTCTCATGAAAAACAATGAATTACTCTTATAAATAAACGTGACAGTTAAATAAACGTGACAGTGCTGTTATGAAGAGAACTCCTTGCACATCTTAATAGTTCATAGAGATTAACTGGGTGTCATTTTATATTCTGTACACAGATGAAGTATTTTTATAAAAATGCCCGTCTCACGCAGAAAAAAACAGCCCGTTAAGACTTTAAAAAGAAAAACACCACAATGCTTGCCCTCTTTTTCCATGAGAGATTCAAATTGATAAGCCTGTCTGAAAAGAGTGCTGTTTATGTCCTTAAAGATACTGCTCTTGTATCAAGATCACTTACTCCGGTGAAAATTGGAGTTTTGCGAGGTAAGCATAGACGCCATTTTTTGCCACAAGTTCTGCATGGGTTCCTTCTTCAACAAGAGCGCCTTTATCCATCACGAGAATACGATCAGCTTTTAAAATTGTTGCCAAACGATGTGCAATTACCAAGGTTGTACGATTTTGCATCAATCCTTCTAAGGCGTCTTGCACCAACTTTTCACTGTTTGCATCTAAAGCAGATGTTGCTTCATCAAGAAGCAACAGGGGTGCATTTCTTAGAATTGCCCGTGCAATACCAATGCGTTGTTTTTGCCCCCCAGAAAGCATGGTACCACGTTCTCCTACTTGCGTATCCAAGCCATCTGGTAAAGCTTGAATAAATTCAAGTGCATTAGCCGCTTTAGCGGCAGCAAGGATTTCCTCTTCATGGGTATTTTCAGTTCCAAAAATAATATTATCACGCAATGTTCCATCAAAAATGGCGACATCCTGTGGAACATAGGAAATTGCGCTGCGTAAATCTTGTAAAGAAAGGCGATTAATTTCCATGTCATCTAACCGAATTGTTCCACTTATCGGGTCATAAAAACGAAGGATCAAAGAAAAAATAGTGCTTTTTCCTGCTCCGGAAGCCCCAACAAAAGCAACCGTTTCGCCTGCCTTTACAGAAAACGAAAGCGAGCGTAAAATCTTCTCTTGAGGTCTAGAAGGATAAGTAAAATCAACCTGATCAAAAACAAGTTCGCCTCGAACAGGTTGTTCCAATGATAAAGGATTTTTAGGAGCTACAATAGTAGGTTGTTCTTGTAACAATTCGGAAAGCCGCTCAGCAGCGCCTGCGGCTTGGATTAACTCTGCCCCCAGTTCCGATAATTGCGCAAAAGTAGAAGCTCCAAAAACTGCATAAAGGACAAATTGCCCTAATGTCCCGCCTGTCATCGTTCCATTTAAAACATCGCGCGACCCAATCCATAAAACAGCAACCACACTGCTAAAAACCAAAAAAATTGCAAAACCCGTAAAAAAGGAGCGCAGGATCACGGAAGCACGTGCTGTTTGAAAAGCACGTTCTATCAATTGTGAAAAACGTGTTGCAACGAGTTTTTCTGCGGTAAAAGCTTGCACAGTGCGAATAGCACTCACCTGTTCTGTAGCAACAGCATTGGCATCTGCGAGACGATCTTGCGCCGCACGTGTACGAGAGCGAACTTTCCGCCCAAAAACCACTAAGGGAATGGCCACAACAGGAATAGCAACCAAAACCAACAAAGACAATTTAGCATTGGTAATCACCATCATCACGACGGCTCCGATCACTATAATCAACTGACGCAAAGCAGTAGAGGCGGTAGAACCCACAGCTAATTTTATTTGTGTTGTATCTGTTAGAAGCCTTGAAACAATTTCTCCTGAATGCGACCGATCAAAAAAAGCAGGAGAAAGTTTCATAATATGAATAAACACATCACGCCGTAAATCGGCAACAATCCGCTCTCCTAATGTGATAACACAATAATAACGGGCTGCTGAAGCAAATGCGAGAAGCAAGGCTAAGATAAACAAAATTCCGAAGTAAAAATTGATATGTCCATGGCTTGAAGTAGAAAACCCATGATCAAACATTTGGCGGATAGCCACAGGCAAAGCTAATGTGACAAGAGCCGCAACAGATAACGCTAGAAAGGCAAAGATAAACAACCAACGATAGCGCAAAAGATAAGGAAAAAAAATTGCAAGCGAAGAGAATGAAGATTTTCTAGGAGAAGATTTTATAGATTTTTCTGAATGATTAAAGAGATTCATAAGGTTTCGCTCACTATATTGAATTTATAACACTTGATACAATGATGCATCTTGAACACTTGTTTTTTTATGTGTGCTCAGCTATAGGAATAAATACTTTAATCAATGTATCAAAAAGACAAAGGAAGCGCACTTAAAAAAATCGAGCAAGTGCTGTTTCATTCTGTAAACGCAAAAGGTTTTTACGCATGAAAGCGAATATTCATCCCAACTATCACACAATTACCGTTGTTATGACGGATGGAACCCAATATAAAACGCGCTCTACTTGGGGAAAAGAAGGCGATACTCTTAATCTAGATATTGACCCAAGAACGCATCCAGCATGGACAGGTGGCTCCCAAACACTCGTAGACCGTGGCGGTCGTCTTTCTAAATTCAAAAATCGTTTTGGTAATATTGGCATGTAAAAGCCTATTACTAATTATAAAGAGCACAAGTTTTAAAAAATGATTGCTCTATTGTAAGTGATTGGTTTTTTTATGCTGTAAAGAGTGCACTTTAAATATTAATTCAAAAACGCATCCAACATAAATAGATAGGATCTTAGGCACTAATAAATCTTGGTGGCTGCGTTTTTAAATTTAAAAATCAGTTTGAAATACGAGCATAAATCCTTCCTCTTAGAGTATAACGACCTGAAATAAAATAATTACAAACTATCCTTCTTTTTTTGGAACTGAAAAATACCCATGAAGAGAGCATTCTTGTCGCCGCTAAAGCGGCTAATACGCTTGAATTGATTCGAGCTTTACCAGATTGGCTTGGATACGTGAATAGAAGAACGTGGTACCATGCTTTCTGAGGGACAAGACAACGCATCGGTATTGTATGGTCAATTCTAAGAAATACACCCCTGTTGCTGCAAGTCGGCACCATCATTATATTTGCCAGCTCGTCAGTATTGCTACAACCTTGGCACTTGAGACAATTCATTATAGGCATTTTAAGTCCTTTCTTAATATTTTTTTATTCACGCGGGCTCTCCCCGCCTGTAACGTGCAAGAGACATGGTTTTGGTTGATTCAACATGGAACAGATTTGAAATGAGAAAATCCTATGGTATTCGGAATTCCCATTCAACATACAAAACAGTGAATTATTATTATAAATCAAAACATTGCTGCTTTATGAAGCAACATCTGCTTTAGATGCAAACAGTGAAAAGTTGGTGCAAGACGCCTTAGAAGGATTGATGCAAAATCGTACAACCTTGGTAATTGCACATCGTTTGGCAACAATTTTAAAAGCTGATCGTATTCTCGTGATGGATAAAGGCGCTCCTGTGGAAGAGGAAACCCATGCAGAACTTGTGGCAAGAAATGGCGTCTATGCCTATTTGGCAAAACTCCAATTTTCACCTGAGTAAGTGATCATTATAAAGACAATATCTTTAAGGACATAAACAGCACTCCTTTTCAGACAGGCTTATCAATTTGAACTTCTCATTTTTCCATTTAACACACGATAAGGTACCATTTAGGCACCATGAGAAGCTTTCCCCTTATATCATGATTTCAAAAGCCGCATGAGAAAAACAAAATAAGCCGTTTGGGTGTCTTAAGGTCAAGGATGCCGATAGGCGCAACTTGTAAAGGGTTGCCTTGAGCTTAAGGACCAAGGCTTGTTAGCCCCTTCATTAAACGCGGGTCTGATGTTATGATCTTGGAGAGCGATTATTAAGAATTTGAGAGGCAGACAGCCTCTCATTTTGATTTATATGCAAACAAATTGCACTCTATTTATTCAGGGAGAATAAGAACATACCCAGGAGGTGCTAAACGGAATAAGAGAGCATCGTAACCCCAACTAGCAGACAGGCAGCAAATAGAAGAAACGCCTTCAAGAATTGTTAAGAGTAATGCGAACGATATACCGGCTTCATCTGCTGTTGCGTCACGGCGTTCTAAGAGGTATCCGACAAAAAAGAAAAAGCACCCTATTCCACTCACCGACCCAAAGACTTTTAATGCGGTATGAACCGGTCCACGTATGTTGAGCAAGATAATAAAAATTATGAAAGTAAATACTGTAAAGATCCCTTCGAATACCCCACGCACCATATTGCACAATTTTCGCATCATAATTGCAGAAAAGCTCTGTTCTGCGTATCGATTTTTTCTTTTGATGCTTGTATTCTTAGAAGATATACTGTTATTTTTAGAAGATATACCGTCCACAACTCCCCCCGTTTTAAGCCAAGATGCTATGAAGTTATTCATTTTTAATTATATCATCATAAAATACAAGAAAAATTTATCCATTTTAACGAAAAAATAGGTGTTTTATTGAGGTGCAAATCTATTTTGTTAGCAAGAGTTATTCAATCCGTTCGTCAATAGAAAGGCTACTCCCTTACAGAGAAAGCTATCCTGACGCACAAAAACTTCATAAGCCGTATATTAAAATCCACTCAGACATCGCAACTCTCCAATCTACCCGCTTTTCCACCTTTGAAACTGCAATCAAATGGATTCTGCTGATGACAAGCAATGATAACATGAAAAAGAAAAAATATCACAATATCAAACTCTTCAATACAGTATGAGCTTTATGATTTTCACTCAAAAAGCAAGTGCCTACCCATGAACGACACCATACTAAAGTGCTGTGCATTCACAAATTTCCTTTAAAGCACCATCTCCCCTTCCCGAAATTGCACCTCTTGCGCAATCTTATCTCTCGATAGCACCCATTAGAAACTTTTAAAAGGTCCAAGGAGAAAACTCTCTGAGAAAGCTTTCAAGCCTAAAACGCCCCCGCCATTTTTATCATGATGAGGGCACCCAAAAAACACGCAGAAACAAGCAAAATCTCTCCGCATTTAAAAACAGAGTTTGTGCTTCAAGCGCACGCTTTTTCTTGTTCTGTTGTCCATTGTCCCAAAGCCGCAAGATGATTCATCAAAGCTCGATGACTAAATGCCTTCTGTGCAACAGCAATATTCTCATCCTTTCCAGCCCATGCTTTTAAAGCAGCTGCTTGTAATGCTCGTCCATAGGAAAAGGTCAATTTCCAAGGAAATGCGCCCAAAGAATTCATAGCAGATAAATGCGCCGTTGCTTCCTTATCAGACTGTCCTCCAGAAAGAAAAGCAATTCCAGGAACAGCAGCAGGAACAGTCTGTTTAAGCACCTGGACGGTCTTTTCAGCAACTTCTTCGACAGAAGCCTTGCGCGCATCCTTACCATCAATCACCATATTGGGCTTTAAAATCATCCCCTCCAAAAGAACACGAGCTTCAAACAATTCTTTAAAGACGGTCTGTAAAACAGCTTTTGTCACCTCAAAGCAACGTGTAATGGAATGCCCACACGATGGTCCATCCATCAACACTTCCGGCTCAACAATCGGCACAATATTGAACTCCTGACACAAGGCAGCATAGCGTGCAAGAGCTTGTGCGTTTTGTCTTATGGCTCCTCTTGTTGGCAAAGTGTGTTCATCAATAGCAATCACCGCACGCCATTTAGCAAAACGTGCTCCCAAAGCATAATAGTCTTTTAGCCGCTCACGAAGACCATCCAACCCTTCGGTAATTGTCTCTTGAGGAAAAGCGGCCAAAGGTTTTGCACCGGTATCAACTTTAATCCCTGGCAAAGCGCCTGAATCCCGAATAAGATCCGTCAACATTTTCCCAGTTGATGCTTTTTGCCGAATGGTTTCATCAAATAAAATAACCCCAGAGATGGCGTTTTCCATCGCTTCTTTTGTACTAAAAAGCATTTCACGATAAGCACGGCGCTTATCTTCATTGGATTCAACACCAATACTTTCAAAACGCTTTCCAATGGTCGCCGTACTTTCATCTGCCGCCAAAATACCTTTACCCGCATGCACCAAAGCAAGTGCAATATCTTCAAGCCGTTCATTCATAAAAAATTCCTCTTTATTTTGTCTTAATTTCTAAAAATGCGCAACACTATCAAAACACTCTACAAGACCGTATAGTTTTTCTTTAACCTTCCCTTCAAAGAAACCCCTTAAGCCTGCATAAGGGCAAGAATGCCAGGCAGAACCTTACCTTCCATCCATTCCAAAAAAGCCCCTCCAGCAGTCGAGAGATAAGTAAAATCATTGGCAACACCAGCATGATTAAGAGCAAAAACTGTATCGCCCCCTCCCGCAATTGAAACCAACTTTCCCGTCAAACTACGTTCTGCTGCATGGCGTGCAACGGCAATGGTTCCCTTATCAAAGGGAGACATCTCAAAAACACCAAGGGGTCCATTCCACACAAGAGTAGCAGCTTTATCTATCACAGTATTGATATGCGCAATAGAGCGCGTCCCAATATCCAATATCATGCCATCTTGTGGAATATCTTCAATGTCATAAAGACGATGCGGTGCATCTTTTTCAAAGCGAAATCCAACGACAGCATCCACAGGGAGCAGAAGCGTACATTGACACTCTTGTGCTTTTTTAATGATTTTTTTTATCGTGTCCATCAGTGCATGTTCACACAGTGACTTACCAACAGACACACCTTGCGCTGCTAAAAAACTGTTAGCCATGCCCCCACCAATCACGAGATGATCAACCTTTTCCACCAAATGATTGAGCACAAAAAGCTTGCTAGAAACTTTCGCTCCTCCCACAATGGCAACCACAGGACGTGCTGGATTGCCAAGTCCTTTTTCTAATGCCTGCATCTCACCTTGCAAAGAGCGCCCTGCATAAGAAGGCAACAAATGCGTTATTCCCTCCACCGAAGCATGGGCACGATGAGAAACTGAAAAAGCATCATTGACATAGAGATCCCCATTATGAGCCAAAGCTTCCGCAAAAGAACAATCATTCTTTTCTTCACCAGCATAAAAACGAACATTTTCAAGCAGTAAAACACCCCCATTTTGTAATGACTCAACCGCAACCTGCACCACCGAACCGATACAGTCAGGAGCAAAAGAAACAGGCTGATTAATGATCTTTTCCAGCACTTGCACAACAGGACGGAGTGAAAACTCTGGCTCTACCTTTCCTTTAGGGCGACCACAATGAGAAAGCAGAATAAGTTTAGCACCCCGCTTTTGCAGCTCAATGATTGTCTCTTTATGTCGCTCTAAGCGCGTCGTATCACAGACCTTGCCGTGTGCCATTGGCACATTAAAATCCACCCGCACAAGAACACGTTTTCCAGTGACATCAACATCATCAAGTGTACGAAACCCCATCACTGCTTCCTCTTCACTTTCCATTGTTTCAAATAAAAACGCATCCAACAACCCTGCCCACTTTTCTTTCCACTTATCCCCTCTTTGCTTTTACAAGAGATCCACGACAGCTTATCTCTCACCCTCTGCTTGAAAAGCCAAAGCTTCATCGTCAAATGTACAAAAGCCCACCATTGCTCTTAATCTTCATATCCCATTGTAGCAAACAAATTGTGGCAAACAAATGCATTCGCTCAACTTGATCTCTATTAAAGCTTTCCTTTTACTTCTAAGCAAGAGAGTTTACATCTCCTAATTTTCTAACGTTTTCTCAAAGGGTATCTCGTTCAGATCTTACTTTTTCAAAGTTTACTCTTTCATGCAGCTTTTAAAAGCACGTATTGACACGGTATTAAAACAAAACACATCATCAATTTTTCAATATTCTCTTCTCTCTAGCGTATGAGAACAACAGCCTCTATCTGTTTTTCTCAAAATTGTACAAAAATGAGACTTTTCCCTATAAAAAGAGGACCCTGAGGTCCTCTTATATTGTCTTAGCAAAAGCCACAGCCGTATCACTCATACGGTTAGAAAAGCCCCATTCATTATCATACCAAACCAGAACGCGACAGAGCTTACCATCAATCACTTTTGTTTGATCATTGTGGAAAATAGCTGAATGAGGATTATGATTAAAATCACAACTCACGAGTTTTTCTTCTGTAGTGTCCAAAATGCCCTTCAAAGGACCTTGTGCAGCAGCAGCAATAGCTGTATTAATTTCTTCAATTGTTGTGGAACGCTTAGCGATAAATGTCAAATCAACTACAGAAACATTAGGGGTCGGAACACGAATCGATACACCATCAAGCAATCCCTTTAATTCTGGTAAGACCAATCCCACAGCTTTTGCCGCTCCTGTTGAGGTAGGAATCATAGAAAGAGCTGCTGCACGTGCACGATAAAGGTCACGATGCATTGTATCCAACACAGGTTGATCACCCGTATAAGAATGGATTGTTGTCATGAAGCCCTTTTCAATACCCACCGTGTTGTGCAAAACTTGTGCTACAGGCGCCAAGCAATTGGTAGTACAAGAGGCGTTTGAAACAACACGATGCTCCTTGCTTAAAGAGAGATGATTAACCCCATAGACAACCGTAAGATCTGCTCCTTCAGAAGGCGCAGAAACAAGAACACGCTTTGCCCCCGCATCCAAATGAGCACTTGCTTTATCACGCGTAGTAAAAATGCCCGTACATTCTAAAGCAATATCGATATCCAAATCTTTCCAAGGCAATTGAGCAGGATCACGCTCTGCGCATACCTTTATTAAACCACCCCCCACATCAATGGCATCCCCTACCACCTTAACGGTCCCAGGAAAACGCCCATGAACTGAATCATAGCGCAATAAATGGGCATTTGTTTCCACCGATCCCAAATCATTAATTGCGACCACTTCAATATCTTGCCGTTCACTTTCCACAAGTGCACGTAAAATATTGCGACCAATACGACCAAACCCATTAATTGCAACACGAACTGTCATTTCACATGTTTCCTCATCAATTTTTTAAGCACAACATTTAAAACACAATAAATGGGTACCAATCCAAAATCATTAATTCCCACAATGTCAATATCTTGATCAATCACTCACTTATCCACAATAATGCACAAGATCATCCACAACACTGGACAGAATATGATGCCCTAAAACCACCCCATTCATGACAACACAAACTATCACTTTGTCTTTTCCTCTTTGATCTTTCCAAGCTCTTTTTCAACGGTAGCGACCACATTCTCACAAGTAATACCAAAATGCGCATAAAGGGCATCAATTGTTCCACTTGCCCCAAAGCCCTCCATACCAATAAACACACCATCACAGCCAATAAAACGATCCCACCCTTGGGCGACAGCAGCTTCAATGGCAATTTTAATCGGTGCCTCCCCAATGAGAGCACGCTGATAAGAGAGAGACTGTTGAGAAAAGAGTTCAAAACAAGGCACAGAAACCACACGCGTTGGGATGCCTTTTTCTTCTAACACCGCATGTGCCTCCACCGCAATTTGCAATTCTGAACCAGAAGCAAACAGCGTCACTTGTGCATCATCACTAGCTGTTAGGAATTCATAAGCACCGAGCATACAGAGATTTTCTTCTTCATACTCTTGACGCAAAAGCGGTAGATTTTGTCGACTCAAAGCCAAAGTAGAAGGCGTTTTGCGTGCTTTCAAAGCCAATTGCCAACACTCGACTGTCTCCATAGCATCAGCAGGTCGAAACACAAGATGATTAGGCATTGCGCGCAGGCAAGCCAAATGTTCCACGGGTTGATGGGTCGGACCATCCTCACCAAGACCAATAGAATCATGAGTCATGACATAAATCACCCGCAATCCCATAAGAGAAGAGAGCCGCATAGCAGGACGCATATAGTCAGAAAAGCATAAAAAGGTTCCCCCATAAGGAATAAAGCCGCCATAAAGGGCAAGACCATTCATCACGGCTCCCATTACATGTTCGCGAATTCCATAATGCAGATAACGCCCTGAAAAATCTTCAGCAGAGATACTTTTCATCTGGCTGCTTTTTGTATTATTAGATCCGGTTAGATCAGCCGAACCACCAATAGTTTCAGTAACGACTCCATTGATAACTTCAAGAGCCATTTCCGAAGCTTTACGCGTAGCAACAACAGGCCGCTCTTCAACCAGTTTCTGTTTATAAGTATCAATAGCGCCATCAAATCCGCCCACGAGATCGCCCCGCATCAATCTTTCAAACTCCACACGCTCTGAGACAGGAAGATCAGCAAATTTTGCTTCCCACTTTTGGCGTTTTTTAGCAGCATTGAGACTAGCCAAGCGCCAATTATCGAGAATATCGGCTGGAATAATGAAAGGCTCAGCATCCCACCCTAAAGCGATACGGGTTTCAGTAATTTCTCGTGCGCCCAAAGGGGACCCATGAACTTTATTGGTACCCGCTTTATTTGGCGCTCCAAAACCAATTGTTGTTTTACAAGCGATCAAAGTTGGTTTATCGGAATTTTGTGCCGCCTCAATAGCCCGTGCAATTGCTGCTTGATCATGCCCATTGACTTTATGTGTCTCCCAACCAGAAGCTTTAAAACGCGCAATCTGATCAGTACTATCAGCAAGGGAAATCTCTCCATCAATGGAAATATTATTATCGTCCCACAACACAATAAGCTTATTGAGTTTCAAATGACCAGCAAGGGAAATCGCTTCTTGAGATATTCCTTCCATAAGGCATCCATCGCCCACCAACGCGTAAGTGTAATGATTGATGAGATCACCAAAACGGGCATTTTGCAAACGCTCCCCAAGAGCCATTCCCACGGCATTTGCCAACCCTTGTCCAAGTGGTCCAGTGGTTGTTTCGATTCCCGCCACATGCCCATATTCTGGATGCCCAGCAAGCTTTGCCCCTAATTGGCGAAAATTTTTGAGATCTTCAATGCCAATATCTTCATAACCAGAAAGATACAAGAGAGCATAAAGCAACATAGACCCATGCCCCGCCGATAACACAAAACGATCACGATTAGGCCAGCGAGGATTTTTAGGATCATGAGCAAGGAATTGTGTATAAAGGACTGTAGCAATGTCGGCTGCCCCCATTGGTAAGCCCGGATGACCAGAATTTGCTTTTTCAATCGCATCAATAGCAAGAAAACGGATAGCATTGGCCATCTGATTCTGTTGGTGGGTATTTGTCATGAATAATCGACCATTTCGTTAAATACGTTATTCTGTTGCTTTTTCCGTATTCTCTTAAAACTCTCAAGAAATACTATTTTTTAACCATTAGTGTGAGACTTCTTGCCACCACTTCAATAACATTAATAACATTCCCCTCACGCGTCCTGTATATCCATGTCATTTATGCCAATACGCGCAAAAAATCCAGCTTTTAATTTATATCCATCCCCTGCTTTGCTTGCTAAAATATCCTACATACTTAAAAATAAAATGCGCACAATACAAGAGTGAAAGTGATTCGTTTTTGCATAACACATTGATAAAGGATACAATTACCCAAAGGATAAAGGCAATGAACCAAGAGACTACAGTTCTACAAGATGCTTTAGAGCACCTAGAAAAGGCACTTAGAACTTTAGAGATCACCATAATAAACCGCAATGCCGTTATTGATAAAAATAACGAATGGGAAGAAGAAATCCAACGAATGAATGCTGACCGCAGCCATCTTGCCCAAGCGCTTGACAAAGCTGAAGCCCAAATTGAACGCTTAGAGTCCGTAAACAAAGAAGTTTCCAAACGTCTTATTAAAGCAATGGAAACAATTCGTGTTGTCATTGATAGATAAAGGTTTGAATGTATGGAAACTGTTTCCGTTACCATTGATGGTAAAGTTTATCGCATGGCTTGTGACAAAGGACAAGAACGTCGTCTTATTGCGCTTGCTGCTCAATTAGATCAATATATCACACATTTAAAGAACAATTTTGGTGAAATTGGCGACCATCGTTTATCGGTTATGGCTGGCATAATGATTATCGATGAAATGGAAGAAATAAAACGAGAAAATAAAAAATTACAAGAAGACTACAATGCTCTTTTACGACTCCACAACGAAAGAGACCGCACCATGGGAAAAATTATGCGTGACACCACCCAACGCATTGAAAATCTCACCAACCAATTGCTCAAAGATGATCAAAACAGCACAAACATTCAAGAACAGGAAGATTTCTAAAAGTACATCAGCGCGTAACAAACCAGTAATTTGACTTGTCCGCCACACCTCACAGGATAAAAACTCTTAAACCCACACCAATCTCTAAATGGTCCAGTTTTTTATAAAGAGGATTCCAGCTACTCACCACTTATGGGATTAACTTAAAACTCAACAAGAAAGCCTGACCCTGAATCTTTCATCTCCGCACAAACACTTCCTATATCAAAGAGGCAACCTTATATCACCACACTTCAAATGAGATGTCTTTAACAGTGCAACAAGATAACAAAACCAACATCATTGTAAAAAAATCATATAAATGACAACAGCAACAAACAAATAAAGCATCCTTCGAAAAAAAGAACTCTATTCATGTTTCCTCTGAATGCATACCATAAAGTCCTTGTCCTTAGATAAGGTCAAGCAGATTCAAAATATATTTAAAAAATAACCTTATCTATTATCCCGTAAAACACCGCCATTTGATAATATAAGCACCATGGAGTTTTTGCACCTAGAATGTCCATCAGATGAAACCCACCTAGAAGAACCGTATCATTTATAAACCAGCGTGAACTTTAGTATTTTCATCCTTCAGAGCAGGAAAAAAGCCAAACCCGAAGATTATGTTAATCTCATACAACCTCAAACATCATAAACGACAATAATAGCTCTTGAAAACATCCTCTACCACCATCTTTATCCTTATAACAAACAATTCATCCATACCTCTCTCCCCACCCCTCAAAATCTCCACGCTTAATAAAAGAGCAAACCGGCACCATCATTATAAACAGCCCTCAATATTGCGACAGCCCCCTTGGCCCTTAAAAGGATTCATAAGAGGGACACCTTTCTTGTACAGTTTTTACCCACAAGAGCCCCGCTTGTGACGTACAAGCAATAGTTATGATTGACAAAACATAAACAAATTTAAAGTTAAGAGAACTTTGCGGTATTCAGGGTTTTAATTCAATATAAAGAACGCTATGTTATCATTATAAATCAATATGTTGCAAACGCGCCGACAAAGCATATTTTTAAAACACATTCACCCATCAATTTTTCTCATAACATACCAGTACGATTTTTTAGGCACATAATTTTAATTTTATTCAATTCTGTTTGCAAAATTTTAAAATGAGAACAATTTCAAGGCTCTCATTTAAAAAGAAAAAGAATAAATTCTCATTATCAATGAACATCTTTCTCGTATAAACATCAATAAAGCAATCCCCAATATGCCTCAATGAAATAAAAGAGGGGCTTCCATTCAATACCCTACCGTAAAAGCAGCTTCCTCAGAACTAAAAGAAAATCAACAGACAACATCACCGCATCTGCTCCCATCACCAAACCTTATAACCTAACGCAACACCTTGCTATCTTTACAATGGGAGGTAAAAGAATAATAGGTCTATGGAAGCATTCACAAAAAACGCACACCCGTTGTTTTTAAAGCCTGTTTAAAGGCGCATAAAAAAACATCATGCATAAACGGCTCAAATCCCTTTCGTTCCATCTTGAGAGACAGAAGCAATACGCAAGAGATTTGTCGCTCCAGGCGTTCCAAGGGGAACCCCAGCTGTCACAAGAAAGCGATCTCCCCCTTTGCAAAAGCCTTCCTGAAATGCAATGGCTGCTGCACGATCAACCATATCCTCTAAACTCCGTGCATCTTGCGTGACCACACAATGAAGCCCCCAAACTAAAGCCAAACGCCGTGCTGTTTCCACAATGGGCGATAAAGCAATAATCGGTCTATTAGGGCGTTCACGAGAGGCACGCACCCCCGTTGTTCCGGAAGCCGTATAGGCAACGATAGCTGATAGCGCAAGTGTTTCAGCAATCTGACGCGCAGCAAGAGAAATCGCATCCGTTCCTGTTGATTCTGGTGCTGGATGTTGTGCCCCAACCTGAGCGGCATAAGTGTGATCTTGTTCGATTTGCCGCGCGATTCGGTCCATCATAAGCACAGCTTCTTCAGGATAGCGACCAGAAGCAGATTCAGCAGACAACATCACCGCATCTGTTCCTGCATAAACTGCTGTAGCAACATCCGACACTTCTGCGCGTGTCGGAACAGAAGATGTGATCATTGATTCGAGCATTTGTGTTGCCACCACAACAGGCTTCCCTGCTAAACGACAAGCTTTTATGAGCTCCATCTGAAGTGCAGGAACCCTTTCCAAAGGCATTTCCACTCCAAGATCACCCCGTGCAATCATAATACCATCGGATACATCAATAATTTTCTCTATATGCTCTAAGGCTTGAGGCTTTTCGATTTTAGCCATCAAAGACACCTTGCTTTTCGTCAACCGACGCACCGCCATAATATCTTCTGGACGTTGAATAAAAGAAAGAGCAACCCAATCAACAGGCTGCTGTAAAAGAGCCTGAAGATCCTCCTTATCTTTTGCCGTCATCGAATCAAAAGGCAAAATTGTATCAGGAAAACTGACACCCTTTCGATCAGAAATACGTGTTCCAGCAACCACGCGACATTGTACAGAATGACCATCACAAACTTGCGCACGCAGTTCCAGTTTTCCGTCATCAATTAATAACCGATCCCCTGGTTTAACAGCCGAAAATACATCCTCATGAGGGAAAAAAACACGCTGTGCATCACCTAACACATCGCGATTATCTAACGTAAAGCTTTGCCCAACACGCAAATCTTCTTGACCCTTAGTAAAACGACCCACACGCAGTTTTGGCCCCTGAAGATCCACTAAAATACCAATGGGTCGCCGAACTGTTTTTTCAACTTCTCGTATAGACTTGACCAAATCACCCATCATATCACGGTCAGTATGGCTCATATTAAGACGAAAAACATCTGCTCCTGCCCTAAAAAGCTTCTCAATCATTTCACTGGAAAAAGAAGAAGGACCAAGAGTCGCAATAATTTTCACTTTACGTGCACGTTTCACGGTGGAGAATTTCCTGAAAGAGAAGGGACAACTGAATTGTTTAACAAAGACTCATCCGTCAACTGTATCATCCAACTGGTTTGATTTCCGGTATCGATTTCTTTAAATTCAGCCTTTTGATATCCTCGAGGGAAACAATCATGAACCCCTTGAATGGTAAATTGGCTATCTTGCACACACATGGTTACAGAGCCTGCCCAATTCCCTTTTTTTTGTGCCCCTTCCGCATAAAAATAATAAAACCGTGAAGCAAGAGGCCCTTCAATTAAGGTTTTACACTCCGTCACGGGTACCGTCCACCAGCCTTCGCTCACCCACCCTGAAAATGTACGATATCCAAGAGCAATCCCTACAGACTGTTGGGTTGTATTACAAACCCTAAAGTCAGCTTTTGCAAAAACAACAAGGGAAAACAAGAGCAAAATGCTCAAGAGAAAAACCTTCAATCCTTTCTGAAACACCCAATATCGTTTTTTTAAAATCACAAAACTTCCTCTATAATGTCAAATTCTCAAAAGAAATTACACACTTCTTTTTCAAAAGCTTTTCAAGTCTAAAACGTATATTTTTCTTTTTATAGCCCTTTTATCAATGCATATATCTTAAAAATTTTACAAAATATTTAAAGTCAATTTGTAAAAAAACAGTGTAGCTTGATTTGCTTTTTGTTTTTCAAGCTTTTTCAACATAAATTCGTCGTCGAAAAACAACTTAGAATATATAACTTGGAGAAAAATACAATGAACGATACAGTAACCGATCAAACACACGCCATATCCGTAAACCAATTACGCTCTTTTATCGAACGTATTGAACGACTAGAAGAAGAGAAAAAAACCATTTCTGATGATATTAAAGACGTTTACACTGAACTTAAAGGCTCTGGTTTTGATAGTAAAGCCGTTCGCAGCATTATACGGTTGCGTAAAAAAGAAGAGCATGAACGAATGGAAGAAGAAGCAATCATTGAGCTTTATAAAAATGCGCTTGGTATGAGTTAAAGCTATTGATAAAATTGGAAAATTTCTTAAGAAAAGAAAATGCAAAAAAACAAATGAATGTATAAAAATTTCACCCAATAATAAGCTGTTTGTGTAACTTGTAACGAGACTATCGGTCACAAAATACACAATATTGCAACAGCCCTCACATTAAAAGGATTTATACAGAGCATTTTTATTCTTGTTCTCCAATCATTTTTATCCACACAACCCCTCACTTGTACGCCAATCCAATTTGTGATGTGCAAGAGAGGTAATTTTTATGATTAAACATCAATAGATTTGAAATGAGAAAGTCTTACGATATTAAGGACTCTCTTCCTTCAAATTGAAAAAATGAATTATGATGATAAATCAATTCATTATCTACAAAAAGAAACATATAAAGTGGTCAGCAGTTGAAATCCGCTAAATGAGAGTCTGAACTGTTTACAAAAGAAGAGCTGGTTAAGGATCTTTATCTTTTAGGATAGGCAGAAATTCGGCATATTTACACATTTGATAAAAAGCCCCTTGATAGAACTTTTAATAAAACTTTATTCGAATCTATTAACGGACTCATACAGATCATTGATTCGAGAGGTTAGAATATGGTCTCTCCATTTTCCAGAAATCATCAAATAGTCTTTGGCATAGCCTTCTTTTTCAAAATGAAGGCGCTTTAATAAACGTTCGCTTTTTATGTTCTCAGGTCTATAATTTGCCATCACTCTATGCAGATGATAAACATAAAAGATATGGCGTATTAGAGCCGATAAACTCTCAAACATGAGACCTTTGCCTTGTTGTTTTTCATCAAGAGAAAAACCAAGATGACAGGCTTGAAAAACACCCCGAACCACATTTGTAAAGTTGACAACACCGATAATTGTGTTTTCATTTTTTAATCGTAGGGCATATCGGTATGCTTGTCCTTGTGCATTTTCATAAGCAAATGCATTGGCTCGTGTTTCCCAAGCTGTTAGGCTGTGGTAACCATCAGATCTTAACGGTTCAAAAGGACGCAGATGATTCGCATTACGGAGGTAATAAGAAGACAGTTCAGCTGCATCTTCTAAACCGATCAATGTGGAAATTGTTCGCTTTGTTTTAATTGCTATCATTTTCTCCTCCTAGACAATGTTACAATAACACGTTGATTTATCCTAACAAATCATCACTTTTGAACTTAAATCATAATGTCAAATAAAATAAGCTTTCCTCATCACAACACTTCTTACGTTAGAATCAATGAGGATCATTTACTTTTCCGTCATAAGCGGAGGTGTGGTATGTTTAAAGCATAAGGTAAAGACAAGGGAATGTTTTTTACGAATGCTCTCAAGTTCCAAGGAGCGCTGTAGCAACATTGGGGACTGGCAAAGTGTGTAATGGAACTGGTATACTTCCATATACAAAATTTTGAAAAAACTCACGGCAAAGATAGTTTTGTTTCTTTGCCTTGTAAACTCAGAGCACGCTTGTTTTGCGCTATCATATCACTGCCCACATACAAAACCCAATGACCATCACCTTGAAAAGCTATATATTACAGTGGGATTTAAAAAGTTTCTGCTATGACTCATCAACAACACTGTTCCCGCTAAATCAGCCACAAACTCTTGTAACAAATCCAAGAAAAGTGATAATGCAATACAAATCTTTTAAAATGTTTTAGACATTACCGTGAACACGCTTCCATTTCTTCGCGTAAAATTTCAAGTTCTAACCATTCTTCTTCTTTTTGTGTGCAAGTATTTTTCTTTTTTTCCAACGCTGTTGATAAACGCTCAAAACGCTCTTTATCACTGCGATAAAGGGCTGGATCAGAGAGCTCTTGTTCAATTTTTTTGATTTCGTCCTGCAAAACAGCAATTTCTTCAGGCAATTTTTCCAATGCATAAACCTGCTTATAAGACAATTTACCTCGTGTTTTTTTCTCCCGCCCTATCAAGCTATGATCTGTTGATGTGTCCTGCTTTGAAAGCTTTCCCGCATGAAATTTTGAAGATGCATTACGCTGCGATAATTCTGTTTTTTTGCGTTGTAAACTCAGAGCATACTGGTTTTGCGCCATCATATCACTATAACCGCCCGCATACAAAACCCACTGACCATCACCTTGAGGTGCCAACATATGCGTTACAGTACGATCTAAAAAGTCTCTGTCATGGCTAACCAACAATACTGTTCCCGCAAAATCAGCAATAAATTCTTGCAACAAATCCAAAGTTTCCATATCCAAATCATTGGTCGGTTCATCAAGAATCAAAAAGTTTGCAGGACGTGAAAGAAGTCGTGCAAGCATGAGGCGTGCTCTTTCTCCCCCCGAAAATTCTTTAAGGGGAGTGCGTGCTTGTTCCGGTGAAAATAAAAAGTCTTTCATATAAGAAACGACATGCCGCTCTTGTCCATTGATCACAAGAGTGTCACCTCTTCCTCCCGTTAAATAATGCGCTAAAGTTTCTTCTTCATTTAAAATACGTTGCTGATCAAGCAATGCCATAGAGAGGTTATAGCCATGCCTCACCGTTCCACTATCCACGGCTTCTTGCCCAATTAATGCAGAAATGAGAGTTGTCTTTCCGATTCCATTGGGTCCTACCAAACCGATCCGATCACCACGCTGAATGCGCAAAGAGAAATCTTTCACGATAATGCGATCACCATAGGATTTTGAAATTTTCTTTGCTTCAAGCACCAATTGCCCAGAATCATGACTTTTCGCTGCTGTCAAAAGTGCATTTCCCGGCTGCCCTTTATAGGTTTGATGACGCTGTCTTAAGTCTTTTAATTCGCCTAAGCGCCGTACATTACGCTTACGCCGTGCGCTCACACCATAACGCAACCATTGCTCTTCACGAGCAATTTGGCGCCCCAATTTATGCTGTTCGATGGCTTCTTCTTCCAGTGCTTTATCACGCCAATTTTCAAACTCAGAAAAACGCTTTTCCAGTCTTTTGGTTGTGCCACGATCAAGCCATACCGTTGACCGCGTAACATTTTCTAAAAATCGCCGATCATGGGAAATCACCACCATCGCTGAACGCAAAGAACACAAAACAGCTTCCAGCCATTCAATGGTTGGTAAATCAAGATGGTTGGTTGGTTCATCTAAGAACAAAATATCGGGTTTTGCAGCAATGGCCCGTAACAACGAAACACGTCGCTTTTCGCCTCCCGAAAGCGTTTCCAATTTTTCCGCCCCCGAAAACCCTAAATTTGTGCGAAGCGTATTGATCCACTGGACATCAGATGTACTGTCCAGCCCCGCTTCCATATAAGCGTTAATATCTTCAAATCCTGAACAATCCGGATTTTGTGAGACATAACGGAGCGTTACTCGCGGGTGGCGAAAAATTTCGCCACCATGAGGTTCTAATATTCCTGCGGCAATTTTTAATAAGGTCGATTTTCCACAACCATTACGGCCGACCAGCGCAATACGCGCCCCCTGCTCAACCGATAAAGAAGCTTGATTGAGCAAAGGCGTTTTTCCAAAATTTAAGAAAATGCGGTCAAGCCGCAGAAGCGGCACCGCCATTAACGAACGCGGCGCGGACAAGGTGCTTTATACATCACCCCTCTTGCATCACGGTAAGCACACAGTTGTCGTACAGGAACTCTTTGTGCACAAGGTGCTTGGTAAACATGCCCTCTACGACCACGATACGTGCACAATTGTGATGCCTGTCTTTGTTGTTTTCTTTGATTTGCAGCCGCGCCTGTTACTGTTCCAGCCAAAGCACCAAATGCTGCACCGGTCAGTGCTGCTCCAGGTGTGCTTCCACCAATAGCAGTTCCAGCCAAAGCACCAATTGCTGCTCCTCCTACGCCGTAACGTGCAACGCGTTCATCGTTTGTAGTACAAGCAACTGAACTGAAACCAATGGCTGAAACAACTGCCACTTTAAAAATTGATTTTAACATATCAAAACCTTTCCTTCTCAAGATCAATACATAATATATCGTTTATGTCGGCACTTAATCACTAGGCCCCCCCCTGCCTTATTCAAAATATTATTGGAAGAGCTTTATGGAATAGGCACAGACGCTAACAATATAGCTTTTCCAGAACCTAAATGGCAAGAAAAGGTTCCACAAATACGGTTAGAAAGTGTTAAAGAAGAGCCAAATGACACATTTTTGTCACAAATTGGCCATTTTACCCCTTTAAGAGTTAAGCCTTTTAAATCAGAAAAACCGATAATACTAAACAAACATCCCTTAGGCAAATCATACGAACAGGGTTTTGACAAAACCGGCCAGCCTTCTTCCAAACCGCTTGTCAACAACACTGAAATGCCCCTTTCAGCCATCATTAACGCTTGCGTCATATGAGAAAGGCTATGATCACTTCGCTCACCTCCCAAAGCACCGCACAAAATAAGCTTTTTAGCGCCATTTCGCAGCGCTCTTTCACAAGCCAGAGCACTATCTGTCATATCTTTATCAGAGGGAAAAACTTCACGCGGAACATGACTATATTTGCGTATTAAATTCTCATCTGACGAATCAAAATCGCCTAACCACAACTCAGGCGACACATTAAGCGCTGCCGCATGACGCATACCACCATCAGCAGCAATCACCCGACTGTTTTGAATTTGATTAAGCAAACGATCAGTGATATGAACATCTCCATTTAATAATATCGTAAATGTTGTCATGCCATACTTTGCCTTTCACAAAATTTCCTTTACAGCGCATCCTTTTATAAGTGAGAGTCATTTTTTATAAACAAAAAGCGTGATATAGCCCAACGAATCCTTATCCCTAATGTCTTTCTTAAAGAAACATACGATACAAAGATACAAAAGATACAAATGCAATTTGCCAAATTACTCCGCAGAAATAATGTGCACCATGGTCCAACGCACCCCATTTTTCAACGCAATTTTCTTTTTCACTCGTGCCTGTATAAAGCCACTCTCATAAGTTTAACGTTTCTCCTTTCGGCTTGTCATACGCCCCTCTCTCAAAATGATAAGCTTTCTTCCACTTCTTCTAAAACAATCAAACGTACCAACAATCACAATATCTATGTCACATTAAGCGCTTTGCAACACCCGCGTATTTTGCAAATGTATGGCGGCGCTTATTATAATGCAAAACTTGAACACCTTTTAGCAAAGATTGTCCGTAAACTGACAGTTGCATCCCATAGTTCTCATCAAAACTATTCTGTAACAATTTTAAACTCAGAAAGTATTAACGCATTTGCGCTCCCCAATGGCGCAATCTACATCACTCGTGGTATGCTGGCATTAGCCAATGATTCTTCAGAAGTTGCAGCCATTTTAGCCCATGAGATAGCACATATTAGAGCCAATCATGGCATTTTACGCCTGCAAAAAGAAGCCCAATTAAAGATGGCAAATCACATATCTTCACATCTTCTTTCTTCTATTGGCAAAAAACTTCATAACCCTGTGCAAAACAAGCAACAACTCGCGCAATTTTCCCGCAATCAAGAGCTGGAAGCTGATTCCCTTGCACTTGAAATGCTCCAACAAGCAGGATATGATCCATTTGCTTCACCGCGCTTTCTTCAAACAATGGAAGCCTATAGTGCTTTGCGTAATATCTCCGGCACTCAAAATGCTTCTCTAGATTTTCTAGCTTCTCACCCAACCACCCCTCAACGCATTCGGCTTGCGATAGAAAAGGCGCGTAAAATCAGTAAAGGGAATAGTAAAACAACCGATCGCGATTCTTTTCTCAAAAGCATTGATGGCATGATTTTTGGAGGAGGGTTTTATACAGGTTTTGTACGAGGTAAGCAATTTATTCACCCACAGTTGCGCATAGCTTTTTCTGTTCCAAATAATTTTACAATAGAACATTCAGCACACACTGTTTGGGCCAGTGGACCAGATAAAATTGCGATTCGTTTTGATGCTATTCCGCATCCTACTGGAATATCTGCGAGTGATTATTTGAAAAGCGGCTGGATTATCGGGCTAGACCAATCATCTATCCGCCCCATCACAATTCAAAGTCTCCCCAGTCAAGAGTTTACGCGTCAAGGATTCCAAAGCCAAAGTTTACTTGGAGCACGAGCCCATGCTACCAATGAGCAATGGCAATTTGATGTAGTTGTCATTCCATTCAACAACCATATCTTTCGTTTTCTGACAGCCGCCCCACATAATTCTCAAAATTTTGTAGAGGTTGCCCAAAAAACGCTACAAAGCTTTCATTCTCTTTCATCTTCACAATTAAAAAAACTGAAGCCCTTAAAAATCCGTGTTGTCCGCGTTAAACAAGGAGAAAACGTTGCAAACCTAGCCAATAAAATGCAACACACACCAGATAAAGAAAAACTCTTTCGCATCCTCAACGCCCTCTCACCAACACAAACTTTACCCGCAGGTACAAAAGTGAAAATTATTACAGAATAAGCCTTTTTCTCATCTTCTACAGCTTTGATTCTTTTCTATCTGTATCATGTCCTCCCCCTTAAAGCATATTCGAAAATAAAGAGAAACACTTTAAAATCCAACTTCATCATGCTTTTATAAGGTCTCCGTTTGATACATATTTCCTACCAACCAACATCACCCCCAATCTTCCTCTGTTCATCAATAGCACCAAAAGCATCCCCAAGGAGGCATATTCCTAGACAAATCTGGTAATCCCCTAAATCCAACTTCATCATACTCTCATATACCCCCTTACTTATACGTTCTCTCTCTTCCTCCCACAAAGCCTTTTACTGCTTATATATCGTAAGCATCTTCTGAATGAACCGTAAGAAGAGCAGAACGCAACTTTTGCAAAGCCCTAGCTTCAATTTGACGCACGCGCTCTTTCGAGATTCCTAACTTTTCACCCAAAACTTCAAGAGTCGCACCCTCTTCATTTAAGCGACGAAAGCGAATAATTTCCAACTCCCGTTCATTGAGAATTTGTAACGCGTCGTAAAGCCATTGTGTACGCCTTTGACCATCAATGACTTGCTCAATTAAAGCATCAGGAAGAGGACTATCATCCACCAAAACATCCATCTTAGCAATGGGATTATCACTGTTCTCAGAAACAGAAACACTCAAGGAATTATCAGAACTGGAAAAACGAAAATCCATCGTTTCAACATCGCGCACGGAAACGCCAAGCTTTTCAGCGATTGTGCGAAAGATATCCTGTTTTGACAAAGCACTATCATCTTGTATCAGTTTTGCACGCAACCGCCGAAGATTAAAGAAAAGTGCTTTTTGCGAAGAACTCGTTCCCCCTCGAACAATTGACCAATTTCGCAAAATATAATCTTGAATAGAAGCGCGTATCCACCACGTTGCATACGTTGAAAAACGCACTTCCCGATCAGGTTCAAAACGTGCAGCTGCTTCCAATAGTCCCACATACCCTTCTTGTACCAAATCCCCCAATGGCATTTTGAAACGTTTAAAGCGGTTAGCAATAGCAATCACTAAACGCATATGAGCTGCTGCAATTTGATGCATGGCATCATCATCACGTTTGTCTTTCCACCGTAGAGCCAAATCATGCTCTTTTTGTCGTTCAAGATAAGGTGCTTGCATAGCAGAACGCATCATATTACGTCCTAAGCTTTTGTCTGCATCGCTATAATTTTTGCTGCTTTTATAAACAGCATTTGAAAGATTACCCATAATAACCCCTTGCGATTAAAATTATCAAAATTGATTTGGCAACGACATCATTGTTCTTTGCTTAAAAAGAACGCAAAAGTTGTTAACTTCTGTACCCACTACTTTAACGTGTATTTTTATAATCGCAATTGTTTTTTTTTACTGTCATGGTAAAAATTCTTGTCATAAGACACAATTTCACCTGCAAAATGCCTTTACAATATGCCTTTTAGCCTATGAAATATTTGAAAAAACTTTCTCTTCACTTTTCATGACAAAACAACAAAAAAAATAAAATGATCATGTAAAACAAAAGCTGTTTTTTGATAACCGGTTCTGTTTCCTTTTAAATTGAAGAATTTATTTATGCTTTCATCCTTACAATACAACCAATAAGTGTAATTTGCAAATATAAAGCATCAAAACTGAATGAAAACTGAATAAAAAAAAGAATCATCCAAGTTTTAAAGACGCAAAAAGAAACAGCAAAAAACGACAAGAGTGATTGAAGCAAACGCAACAAACGTGTTAAAGAAAGAGAAGCATTATGAAATTGTCGCAAAAAGCTTTTGACCAATTTCGCACTGAGAAAGAAAATGATCATGGATAGCAAGATTGTTCAACAGGATGAAATTCTTCAAGATGATATTCTCATTGAAAAACACGGAAGGGGTAAATTTGAAGGTTTTCGTTTTTATGCCAACAAAAACAGTAGCGATCAAATAGCTGAGAAGCAAATTTCAACAGAGAATGAAAATTTGATTCTTGCTTTTTCCAAACGCGCAACACGTTTTTGTGCTTGTGCAAATGGAGATTTTACCCTCAGTTCTGATGGAATTGTGCGCTGGATTGGTCAACCCGTAGGACAGCTTGTAGCAACAGAAGATTTTTTCAAACCAAAACTGATTGTTTTAGCAGATGAACAACTCACTGGAGAATCCCGCAATAACGTTGTGAAGCGATTAGAACGCTTTGTCACCTTTCATTTTGAAACGACTTTAAAACCCCTGTTTGATTTGCGTAATGCTGATAGTTTAACGGATTCAACAAACAGTCTTGCTTTACAACTTTTTAACTCTTTAGGGATTTTACCACGCCGCGAAGTCTTAGACATTGTCAAAGAACTTGCGCAAGAATCACGTGCCGTGCTTCGGCGTCTAGGCGTACGTTTTGGCGCTTTTCACATCTATGTTGCCGGAATGCTTAAACCTGCTCCGGTTCAAGCCATTACTCTCCTGTGGAATCTTCAAAATGCGGAACAAGATCAAACTGGTGTGGGTGAAATTTTGTCAGCATTATCTGCTGGTCGAACCTCTTTGATTGTTGACCCTACCTATAACCGCCAATTTTATCAATTAGCCGGCTACCGAATCTTAGGACAACGTGCTGTAAGGATTGATATTTTAGAACGTCTCGCCAATCTCATCCGCCCCGCACTTCATTGGAAACAAGGAAATGATCCCAAACCCGATGGCGCCTATGATGGCAAAAGTTTTTTTGTTACACCAACCATGATGTCCATTCTTGGGGCCAATGGAAACGATATGGAAGAAATCCTCAAAGGACTTGGTTATCAATCGTACAGCATAAGCAATACTGTTTTTGAACAAAATCTCCTTGCACACCAAGCCTCTTCCTCTGTCAATGGAACAATGCAAGATGTTCCTGAAGCAGAATGCGTTGGCAGTCAATGGAAAACAATAAGCGATTCAGAAACAACACGAGAAGAAAAAAATACCTCATACCCAAATACTTTATCCTCTGGTATTGAAAAATATCCCCATAAAACCAATCATTTACCGGCAGCTGAACCTGTTGGGAATTTTGCCCCCCCCCCTCTCCCTACACAAGAAGATAAAGTTATTTTACTATGGCATTATAGACATCAATTTCACCACCACGCACAAAAAAAACGTGATAAATTAGGAAATAAGTGGCAAAATAAATCGAAGAGCGCTGTAAAAAAAGCGGAACACACAAATGAAAATTCCCCTCAAGAAGCTCCATCACAAACAAAACGCTCTCATAAGTTCCACAAATCCCAAGGCAAACATGCAAATCATAAGCCTTTTCAAAAAGAAAAGCGCTTTAATCCTGATTCACCTTTTGCGAAACTAGCTATACTACGCGATCAACTCACCAATCATAAAAACACGCATACACTTTCCTCTAAAGAGAATTAAAGTAACAAATGGAGTTTGATCGTGACCCACGTAGTAACCGACAACTGCATTCACTGCAAATATACGGATTGCGTTGAAGTCTGCCCTGTTGATTGTTTTTACGAAGGGGAAAACATGCTTGTTATTCACCCCGACGAATGCATCGATTGTGGTGTTTGTGTGCCAGAATGCCCAGCAGAAGCAATTTTACCTGATACAGAACCAGGATTAGAAAAGTGGTTAGAACTTAATCTTCATTATGCAAACAAATGGCCTAATATAACCACCCAAAAAGATCCTCTTCCTCAAGCAAAAGAAATGGATGGCGTTCCAAATAAATTAGAAAAGTATTTTTCAGAAAATCCAGGAAGCGGCGAAGACTAATGATACAGTGCGAACCCTCCTCCTTCAACAATTGAAAGACTTCCCTTTTAAAAATAAAAAAATCCTTAAGCGAAATGATTGATTCTTTGGAAGTTTGATGTTAGTGTTATTTTAACATGATCATCTTTCTAAGTATTTTTCTTTGCTTTTTATAGTAAAGCGGTGTATTTTTTTTGGATTTAAAAGTACTCGGCTTTTATGCTCACTTAATTGGTACAATATACTTGGTTAAAGAAAACTCAACCCTCAGGTTTATAACCTGTTTTCCGATACATTTGTTGATCATAAGGGAGTAAACTAAAATATGGCATCCCAACATGGAGCGTCTTCCAAGACCAAAGAATTTGCAACCTCTGAATATATCGTCTACCCTACGCATGGAGTAGGACAAATTATAGCGATTGAAGATCAAGAAGTTGCAGGACATAAATTAAAACTTTTTGTCATTCATTTCGCGAAAGATAAGATGGATGTCAAAGTCCCCATTGCAAAAGCCCTTTCCGTTGGAATGCGTAAATTATCTGCTAGTGACTCTGTCGAACGCGCCTTAAAAGTTTTACGTGGAAAAGCACGCGTTAAACGAACCATGTGGTCACGTCGTGCGCAAGAATATGATGCTAAAATCAACTCAGGAGATCTTATTTGTATCGCCGAAGTGGTCCGTGATCTTTTTCGCTCTAATCTACAGCCTGAACAATCTTACTCTGAGCGCCAACTTTATACAGCTGCTCTTGAAAGAATGGCCCGCGAAATTGCAGTTATTAATAGTCTTTCTGAAACAGAAGCTATCAATCTCATAGAGATGCATCTCTCCAACAAGCCAAAATGCGAATTTAAAACTGAGAGAGAAGAAACAGATGAAAACAGTAAAGCTGTCTACGCTGCATAAAACACTCTTTCATCATAATGAGATATTTTGATAAAACCAGCTTTTCGCTGGTTTTATTTTTTTAATATCCTCTCTGCCCTTAAGGACAAAATTTCTTAACCAGCGCCAATCTATAAACAATCTAACTTTTCGACAAATCCCTCCTCCTCATTTTCTTGCTTCATAGATAAAAAATTGATTAATCATCATAATCTAGCATTATTCATATTAAATTAGAATCTTGAATATCGTAAGATTTCTCATTTCAAATTTCTCTCATGTTGAATCAATCAAAATCACTTGCTTGTCAATCACAAGCGGGGCTGATCTGTGGGTAAAAACTATACAAAAAGAGCGAGAAGTGTCTCAAGTGCCAAAGGATATACCAACATTGGAATCTGGTAAGATGTGTAAGGGTGCGGGCTTGCTTTTTTATTAAGCGTAAAGATCATAGTGCCGTTTATACACTGCACCGAGACTTTACCTTTTGCCCTTCTACAAAACCATTAGAACATTCAAAAACGCCGTCATAAATGGATGCAACAAATATTGAAAATATTCTTTTTCAAAAACGCGTAACGGTACAGCATAAATATATTTTGTCTTGGGCGCTCTATTTTGCATGAGAAGCATTCCCCCATTAAAGAACGCGATAAACAAAAGCATGAAATAAACCATCATCTCCATTCTATAAAAGGCATTCCAAATACTTTTAAAAGCTGTAAAGCTAACTTAAAAAATAACAATAAAAATGAACGTTGGTATTATCCCTTGCAACTTCATATTTTTCCAAAATAGGTTATATTCTCATTTAAGAGATTACGAGATGTACGCAATATTCTTACCCCAATCGGACATACAAAATCTAAAATGATTCATAGAACTCTTAAAAGTCTGAACCTCTGTTTTAAACAGACCGCTAAAGATTAGATATTGATGAACAGATAACAAAAAAATCACAAACTTAGGTAAGTAACACCATAAAACCATTTATAAACCAGCTATGAACTGGAGAATCATATTAGCTTTGATAAAATACTTTGCTCAACCCCATACATAAAACATCTGGTTTTAAGTTTACTTATTTTACAAGCTGTTCGTAACAAATCCCTTATATTCACAAAAATATGAAAAGAAAGCGTGATATTCACAGAAAAGTCTCATATGTCTTTATCATCAAAAGCACTAAAGAGTATTGAATGTGTACACCTTTTGTCTTGTAACGGTTTTCTCTTTTCTGCTTATAAGAAAACACGCTGGCATCATCATACACTTAACCCCCAATGTTACAACAATCCTTACATTTGAAAATATTCATTATAGACATTTTTTCCTTTCTTATAGAGTTTTTACCCACATGCCAGCCCCACTTGTGAGCGAAAAGCAAGTCATTGTCATTGATTCAACATGAGAGAAATTTAAAATGAGAAAATCCTACGATAGACCTTTCATTCAAGACGCAAAACAACGAATGATCTTTATAAATCAATGTGATGTAAATCTCTATTTTTTTCGGAGAATCACATGTCACAATATAAGCCTATAGACAAACCATTGCCTTAAATATTCTCATAAAAAACACCGGTATGCTTAAAACCTTACATGGGTCAACCATCTTAAACGACGATATTTTACGGTCTAATAGGATTCCCTCTACAGTAAGCAAAAATTAAGTGCGATACAAAATGCTTCCATTACTGAGCTAACTTATATCAATATTCCAGCTCTTAACGAAGTCATCATAAAAGACACTGACACAAGCAATCCTTTATATCCTCTCAAGAAAAAGCGAAAAACACATCTTACCAAATGCATTCACCCATGAATCAAAGGAAACTTAATACTGGAAAAGAGATAAAACGCTAAAGTTTTAACCACTAAAACGGAATGCCCGCGATACATTCCCTTTCCCACATCAATGTGATGAGGAGGACGTAAGGGCACCTCAACACCCACATTAAAGCGAAAATGCACGCCCAAAGCGTGCACTCACTCATCAATCAAAGAAAGCTTACTACTGGAAAAGAGATAAAACGCTAAAGTTTTAACCACTAAAACGGAACGACCGCGATACATTCCCGTTTTCAAATCAATGTGATGAGGACGATACAAGGACACCTCAACACCCACATTAAAGCGAAAATGCACGCCCAAAGCGTGCATTCACTCATGAATCAAAAGAAGCTTACTACCGGAAAAGAGATAAAACGCTAAAGTTTTAACCACTAAAACGGAACGCCCGCGATACATTCCCATTTTCAAATCAATGTGATGAGAGCGATGCAAAGACACCTCAACATCCATCTTAAAGCGAAAATGCACGCCACAAACGTGCATTCACTCATGAATCAAAAGAAGCTTACTACTGGAAAAGAGATAAAACGCTCAGTCTTTAACCACTAAAACGGAACGCCCGCGATACATTCCCGTTTTCAAATCAATGTGATGAGGACGACGTAATTCACCAGAATTTTTATCTTCGATATAAGTCGGCGCCTTCAGAGCATCAGCCGAACGGCGCATGCCCCTCTTCGCTGGAGAGGTTTTTCGTTTAGGTACAGCCATAAAAAGACACTCCAAATCCATTAAAACAGAAAAAGCAATGTCAAAAATGACAATGCTTCATTTAAAAACACCATAAAATTTGAGGATATTATACACTGATAAAAAAGAAGAGGCAATGTCAAAATGACCCTCCTCTTACCAAAAATGACCTTCTTTTCATCAAAAATGGTGTCAAAATGATCAAATGAATATCCAAAACACCGCAAAATTTGAGAATTTTATACACCAATGAAATCTTTTTTATAAGACCTTCATTCAATTTTTATTTAGTTTAAAAAGGGATTTGCGCATACAATAGAGATACGGATAAAAAGAGAAATTGATTTTAATAAAAAACGACGCCAATTTATGAAAAAAAGAAAAAGCGACAACCTTTCTTTTTAAACTTCATAATTTCATTTTTGTAAAAACAAAGGAAGCAAGAATGCACGAATTTACCACCCTTCTTGCAAAACATGGATACACCGTTGAAAAGCGGCTTGATACCCTGTTAAGTGATCAAATCCAAAATGGTGAAATTTCACGCCCTAAAAACTTAATCAAAGCCATGCGCTATGGTGTGCTGAACGGTGGAAAACGCCTGCGTCCTTTTCTTGTGATTCAAAGTGCTGCACTTTTTGATGTTCCTGTAGAACATTCTCTTGATGTTGCATGTGCCTTAGAATGTATCCATTGTTATTCGCTCATTCATGATGATCTTCCCGCTATGGATAACGATATACTCCGGCGTGGAAAACCCACCGTCCATATAGCATTTGATGAAGCAACAGCAATTCTAGCAGGCAATGCCCTCTTAACATTTGCCTTTGAAATCATTGCCCATAAAGCCAGTACTCTATCGACAGACATTAGAATAAAGCTGATCACGTCTCTTGCACAATCGGCAGGACTTGGCGGTATGTTAGGTGGACAAATGCTGGACCTTGAAGCTGAAAAAAGACCGCAAGAAAGTACTGACATCACCACTCTACAACACATGAAAACAGCAGCCCTGATAAGCTTTGCTTGCCAAGCAGGCGCCATCATTGGCAATGCGTCCAAAGAATTAACCGAAAAGCTTACTGATTTTGGTACCTATCTTGGTTTAGCCTTTCAATTAACCGATGACCTTCTTGATGTCACCGCCAACACGCAAACCCTAGGAAAAACGGCTGGGAAAGATGAAACGGCACAAAAAGCAACTTTTGTTCATCTTTACGGCATTGAAGAAACCCAAAAAAAGCGAGATACACTCATCAGTAAAGCAGAAGCATTCTTACATCCTTTTGGCGCTAAAGCACTCCCCCTCCAACAAGCAGCACACTTTAGTGCACTACGCAAAAATTAAACTTCATCCACCCTATTGCACATAGTGTAAATCGTCATCTTTGTTAAATGCATAATAGACTTTTCAAAGAAACGTTACCATTAATCTCCATTATAGTCCTTATCATGAAATGGATGCGACAAATCTTGAGAGGAATTTCATTAAAACAAGCCGCGTGAATTTATAACACAAGTGTATTCTGGGTATCCTATTTTGCATGAAAAGTGCCTTCCATTAAAGAATGAAAAAAGAAAATGTGAAATAATGCGCAATCACCATTCTTTAATAAGCATATAATCCGGCACAATCATTTTCTTTATCAGCGTCCAACCTTGTCAGCAACTCTTGGCACAATATTCATGAGAAGCATTTTTATTTCCTTTTTAATGATTGTTATGCCATGCCCACTTATAACGTACAAGCAGATGACTTTGATTGCTTCAACATACATAGATTTTAAATGAGAGTAACTGACACTATTCAGCTTTCTCATTCAACATGCAAAACAATGATGCGCCTTAATAAATAAAAGCCTAGCCCCACTATAGCACTGCATGAAACACACGTGATAATACGTTACTATTTTCACTGAGATTTCTTTAGGGCTCCTTCCAAAAAAAACATTGCCAACAGATAAACCAATAAATAAATACCCAAAATATAAACGAGTGAGAAAAAGCCAAATATATTGACCATATACGCACTCATGTAAAAAAATACCAATAAGCTAAATCTCCCAACGGTTGACAAAAAAGATTCATATGTAGCCCTGAAATGATCACTAATACTATCGTGCAAAATAACTTCTACACGAAGATATGTATACTTAATTAAGTAAAAAATCATACAGACTAAAATAACAGCAATTTCTTTTCTTGGCTCAAAGAAAACCATTGTAAAAATCAGTGAAGCCGAAAGAAACAGTAGTAAAATAAAATTCACTCTTTCACTTAGTTTTGTAAAGAGAAAACTAGCCAAGAGCTGAGAGAGCAATATCAGTGAAAATGTCACACCAAGATCAAAATAAGTGACATTAATATTATGATCTTTAAATATCCACTGCCAATACTGCGAGAATATATTGAAAAAGATCAGTGAAAAATAAAAGCATAAAGAGATATAAGGAACTTTAATAAAAATAGACAACATCTCTTTAGCATCATAAATGAGAGAATTCGCTTTATTTGGTTGTTTTTCTCCTTTCAGGTCATCAAGAAAAAACAAACCAAATAGTGTTGTCATCAACATTAAAAACGCCGCGATATACCATATATATTGGCTAGAATAATCAGCAAAATATGCGCCGATTAAACTGAATATAAACATGCCGATGTAATTATATTGAGAGCTAGAACCAAGCACTTTTTTAGTCGATGTCAATTTTGCTTTTGCATATTGAACAAGTAAAGCATTATAGGCGCCAGCAATCAATGTCAGCGATAAGGCATTAAAAGATTCTGCCAAAAGAAAACCATAAAAGCTTGTAGAAAATCCCATGAGACATAGCCATGTAGCAGCAAAAGCCGCTGCCAAAACGATAGATATTTTATAACTTTTTCTATCGGCAAAATATCCCAGAGGAATATCTGTAACCATCATAATAAAAGCCTGAAACGACTTAATGATCCCGATATCAATAAGAGTTAGCCCTTTTTCAAGCATATAAAATACAATAAAGGCACCTGTTAAAATTCTTATACCGTTAAATAAAAATCCAAACGCTAATATATTTGTCATCTATTCCCCAATAACACCACGAAAGGTGTCAATACATCCTTTTATATAAAGATAAAAGCTTAAATTTTATAACAAATATGGCAATAGCCGCTATATAGAACTCCAATCCTATCAATTTGATATTCTGAAAATTGCTGGAAATTAATGTCACGTTTAGTTTTCTATTGGATCTGTTTGAAGACAGTATTATCAAAGAGAAATACTTGAAAACAATGAAGAAGCGCCTCAATTTATGAACGATCATCTTGTTCTCAACATGCAACCACAATGAGGACTGAATATTGATTTACAAGCAAAAACACAGCCTTTAATGAAGAAAAAATGCACTCCAAGAATTTATTTCAACCCTGTCCAAAGCGTGTATGAATATAATCACTCAAAAGCGCTTCAAATTCTTCAGCAATGTGATCACCCCGCAAAGTTTTTACCTTTTGTCCATCAATAAAAACAGGTGCCGCAGGACTTTCCCCCACTCCAGGCAAAGAGATTCCAATATCTGCATGTTTTGACTCCCCCGGTCCATTGACGATACATCCCATCACGGCAACCTTCAAACTTTCAACGCCAGGGTATTTTTCACGCCAAACAGGCATATTTTTGTATAAATCTGCTTCAATTTTTTGCGCCAATTGTTGAAAGACCGTTGAGGTTGTGCGCCCACAACCAGGACAAGCCGCAACCACAGGCAAAAATTGCCGAAAACCCATTACTTGCAAAAGTTCTTGCCCCACCTTTACTTCTCGTGTCCGATCACCACCAGGTTTTGGTGTTAAGGAAATTCGTATTGTATCGCCAATCCCTTGTTGTAATAAAATGCCCAAAGCCACCGAAGAAGCAACAACGCCCTTTGTTCCCATCCCAGCTTCCGTTAATCCCAAATGAAGAGCATAATCACAACGCGCCGCCAAGGTGGTATAAACAGCAATAAGATCTTGGACATCACTCACTTTAGCAGAGAGAATAATTTTATCACGTCCCAACCCCATCTCTTCAGCGCAAAGAGCCGATTGCAGAGCAGACTGCACAACAGTTTCCCGCATCACTTCAGCAACCGATAAAGGATTTTCTTGCTGTGCATTTTCATTCATAAGCCGTGTTAACAATGCATTATCAAGAGAGCCCCAATTCACGCCAATGCGAATAGGTTTATGATACCGACAAGCAATCTCTATAATTTCTGCAAATTGACGATCTTTTTTTGCGCCAAAACCAACATTTCCAGGATTGATGCGATATTTTGCAAGCGCCTCAGCACACGCAGGATGATCAGATAAAAGCTTATGTCCAATATAATGAAAATCCCCAACCAAGGGTACAAAAAATCCTAACCTCTCCAATCGCTCCCGTATTTTTGGTACAGCTGCCGCCGCTTCATCACGATCAACAGTAATCCGAACCAATTGTGAACCAGCTTGCCAAAGAGCAGCCACTTGAGCAACAGTTGCATCAACATCAGCTGTATCCGTATTGGTCATTGACTGTACAACTATCGGGCTCTGCCCCCCAATGATCACATCACCAACAGCAACACCAACAGATCGACGACGCTCAAGTGGTTTAGATAAAAAATAGGTCGTACTCATCAAGTCCTCAAATTTTTAAAACCTGCGCTATCAATCATCATTTACATTGACTTCCTCCACGCTTCAAAGGACGAAAATTACACCGCCCCCCAATCTTAACAGATTACTCTCAAAAGGTTCCACCTACTAACCACTGATGCAATTCAACTCATAGGTGCGATTCATCCTATAGACGCACCGGATAAGTTCTACTACTTCTGTTCAAGTTTATACTTCTACACTTGGTTGATTCAAAAAGAAACTGAAACCAAACAGAGACAATACTGTATTTTTAAGTTGCATGCCTATACCGCACATCCACGTCATCGCAAAACAGTGCTTTACAACACAACAGATAACACCTATCAAAGCGCAATTTTTAAAAATGCATGAAAGACACCGCCCAATTAATCCAACACATTGATTTATAATAATCAATTTTTTACAAATTTGAATGGCAACCCCAAATATCGTAAGATTTTCTCATTTTAAATCTTCTTAATTGAATCAATACCACTCCCTAAAGCCACAAAAGAACAAGTAGATAAAAATTCCTTATAAACTATTTCAAGTGCCAAAAGCTATCCCAACACTTTAAACAAACAAAAAAATGAAGACACCGACTTACATCTTTATGAAATAAAGATGATAGAATGAATTTTACACCATTTTGTAAAAATTTTTACCTTAAATCCTTAACAAACACCATCACGAAATGAACTCGAGCACATTAAGAAATGCCTCATTAAAACCAAACTCTTAATTCTCATCTCACCCACGCGCGGCATTATCAATGCAACCTTTCAATTTTCAAGCCGTTATAGCAAAACCCCAAACACAATTCCAACTGTCACACAACAATTTAACACATGAAGGAGTCAATAAATGTGTCTATTTTCACCCCATAGAAAAAATGCTAAAATTAAAAAACGTATAGCACAATTAAAAAGAGAGCTGGTCCCCGTAAATCATTGGAGTTCTCAAAATGATAACTTTGAAAACATTTCTGAGCTGTTTAACACATGGAAACAAAAAGGCCGTCACGCGCTTTATCACCTCAACGAACATGCTGCAGAATTAAAGAAAAAAGCGAAAGAAAATCCTAAAAAAACCCTCGCACTAACAGCAGGAGTCGTTTTAGTAAGCTTCTTGCTGATCCGTAAAAATTAACAACACAACCAACAACCTTCCCTTTTAATGCCCGACTCAAAGCGGGCATTTTTTATAGTTTACAAAATATAAACTTTACATCTTTCCCCCTAACTTTACGCTTTCCTCCAAAAGATAAGTTTTCCATCCATTCCACCAATCTATTATCCAATTTTCTATCTGGCAGTCTCCTTACCCCTATCCTCAAAACACGCGGTAGCACCACATCTCAAAGGACAGTGTTGTGAGAAACTATAAGAAAAGTTTTCAACATTGCATCTATCCCCCCTACTGAGTTATTTCAAAAGAAATGGAAGTCAGTAAAGATGCATGCGCTTTAATATTTTAAGGAACATTATTTTACATCATGATATAGAAGATTAAGGAGCCTAAGAGCTTTAAAAGATGTATTATAAAAAACCAAACGAAATCTTCCAATGTGAATACCCATTTGCTATAAGTAAATGACACAAGAATTAAACTGAAAAAACCCAAAATTTATCCTCCAGAATCGACCCGCTGCGAAGTATCCACATACGTAACCACAGACATCCCAGGAATGAGCTTTTCAATCCCCTCCTGCCCAGGATCTAAAGAAATCCGTACTGAAATACGTTGCGCAATTTTGATAAAATTACCAATTGTCGTATCTGTTTTTAACAATGAAAACTCTGAACCTGTCGCCGGAGCAAAACGAACCACACGCCCCGTTAACTTTTTGTTGTTCAATGCATCAACAGAAAAAACAACCGGTTGTCCAACACGCATCTGAGAAAGTTGCGTTTCCTTATAATTAGCAATAATCCAAATATCATCAGAAATAACAGAGACCAATTGCGTACCCGGCATAACATATTGCCCTACCTTAGCGCCAACCAATCCAATATAGCCTGTTCTAGGAGATAAAATCTTCGTATGATCAAGATTAAGTTTTGCCAACTCAACACTCACCTTTGCTCCCGAAACTTCTGACTGTAAACTTTGCCGTTCAAGATTTAATTGTTTTTGCAATTGTCGTTTTGTTTCTAGGGCTGCCAAGAGTTGTGAAAGAGGGCGAGAAACAGAAATTGCAGCATCACCAAAGCCTAACTTTTTACTATCAGGAACAACATTAGAGAATGCTCGTGAACGCGTTAATTCTGCTTCTGCAGCATTAACTTCTCCCTGTAAAATCTGAGCTTGCAATTCAATACTTGCCAGTTTTGCATTTTTTGAATCGAGAACAGCCTGTGCCCGTGCAAGCTGCTGACGAAGAAGAGAATCATCAAGCTCAAAGAGCAGCATTCCTTTTTCAACACGTTGATAATCTTGCACATAAATCCGTGCAATCACCCCAGAGATCTGTGAACTAACCAGAGTAACATTGCCCTTAATGGAAGCATTATCCGTTATTTGAATGTTACTCACAAAAGGAGGAAGTCTCCAAGCCCACAAAATCAGCAAAACACCCGTAACACCTGACAAGAATGCAACAATCGTAGCTTTTGACCGTAATGCTTTTATCATTTTTTGCACCCCTCTTCTATGGGCATCATTCTACTTTTCTAACGCCTGCAAAGAGCATGACTTAACAACCATTGTGACAAGAAAAATAATGAATACAATCATTGAAATATAAAAATAAAGCCGAAAAACGTCATCATAAGCAAAAATATTTGCTATTAACTTAAATTTTTCTATCAACATAGAAGTACCCTGTTCACTGCTCAAGCCATGGGGAACAGAAGCACCATAAGAAGGCGAAAACAAAGTATTCATCTCACCAGAAATAAGCGGATCAGTCACAACAATATTTTGTGTTAAGGACTCAAAGTTTTTATGGGCAAAATAAAACTGTAGGCTGCCAAAAAAAGCCGATCCCATCAATCCCCCTGTCACTTGTGTTAGCAAAAAAACCGCAATAAAACTCAAAACATAACGCGGTCCTCGCTCACCAGCAATCACAAACCCTTTGAAAAGAGCAGGAGGCAAAAAAAGTGCATAACTAAAACTCACCAACCCTTGGCTCAACATCATATCTTTCGGACGTGTTAAATAGTTTACACGACTGTCTAAATAAGCTCCCAGCGCCAAACAACCTAAAGATAACAAATAAAAATAATCTTCACGCCCCGCCCGTAAAAAAAAGACACAAACAGCCCCCCCTAACAGAGTACCCAATGTCACCGCAAGATACATGGGCGCCATCTCACGATTAAGCAAACCAAAAAGATTAAAAAAACCTACGGGCAAATTTGACCGTTCCAACAAAAAAACATGAAAGATCAATAAAATAAAAACAGATTGAACCATTTCTTTACTGAAAATCCAACGTAAATCAATCAGCGGTTTTTCTCTATTAAGCTCAATAATAATAGCAATAGCCAACGAGAAAATAGCAAGTGCAAGCCCCCAACCAATCCATGGCGCTTCATACCACCAATACAATATGCCAACAGACATAATCACGGCATTTAATCCAAGACCAAGAGCAATCAAACCATAACTTATCCAATCTAACTTTTGAATAACCTTACTGCGGACAACAGGCGTTAAAGGCAAAGTATAGATACAGACCAAGCTGATGAGAACCAACCCCATTTCCAAAGCGGAAAGACTAGAAAAACCACCATTTTCCAGCAAATCAGGAGAAATCAAACGCGATAAAGGTGCCGCTAAAGCCGCATTCATATAATTCAAACTAAGACCAACAGTAAACTTCTTTGCTGGAGCAAAAGCCTCCATCATATAAAGCAGCGCAAGTGAAGCCAAAGGAGCAGCAGCAATCCCAGCAAAAAAGCGAATAATCAATGCAGAACGCAAATCCGTAACAAAGAGTTGCAACACGCAAACCAAAACGAAACCAAGGATTGATAATTCAGCAAAAGCACGCAACCCAAATTGATAGCGGATTTTGATCAACATAATCGCTACACTCACATTTGGCGCCATATAGGCCGCTACCAACCATGTTGTCTCGGTCAAAGTTGCGTGAAAATCACCCGTAAGATGGACAATGTTAGACTGAACAATATTAGCCCCTAAACCATAAGCCCATTGCAAAATAAGAGAAGCAAAAATATAAACAAAACATTTCGGCAAAGGTCCTGCAAAAACACGACCAGGACGAGGAAAAGGTTTTCCGCCCCTTTTAGCAAACACAACCGTACTCTTTTTTCCGCTCATGTCACCTTTTTCCTGTATACGCTGCTACGCTTCTATCAACACAGCACCATCAGCTGACAATTGCTGGAAAAAAGCCTCTATTTTGTGATTATCCTCATCTCTTGTCCCTCCTTCTAATGTCGCTTGAACCTGCAAAATCCGCTGTTCCAATACATCAAAAGAAAGATGCTCTACAGCCACAACGTGCTCTACCAATAAAGAGCAGCCCGAAAAGGTGATATTTGCAACGCCCCCACATACAGCAAACAATTTTTCACCCAAAGAGGTGCGAACACGCACACTACCCAAAACAATGCTTGCTACCAATGGCGCATGATGCGCCATAACTGTCAAATAACCTGAAGCTGAAGGAAGAACAACAGACACTACCTGCTCTGAAAACACAATTTTTTCAGGCGATACAAGCTCAAATAAAAAATGCTCTTCTCTATTGTTTTCCACAAAAGTCTCCACAATACCCGATATAAGGACTCTCTGTTTTCTTCAACGACTTGTCCTTTTTAACGAAAAATATTCATGACAGTTTTCTCTTGAACAAGAAGCTTCTTATTAAGACGCCTCTGCCATGAGACGCTTTCCTTTTTCAAGTGCTTCATCAATCGAACCAACCATATAAAAAGCAGCTTCTGGCAAATCATCATAATCGCCAGCACAAAGACCTTTAAAGCCTTTGATTGTCTCTTCTAAAGGAACGAGTTTCCCTGGCGAACCAGTAAAGGCTTCCGCAACATGGAAAGGTTGCGAAAGGAAACGTTCAATTTTACGCGCCCGTCCCACCAGCAATTTGTCATCTTCAGAAAGTTCATCCATTCCAAGAATAGCAATAATATCCTGAAGCGCTCTATAACGTTGTAAAATGGTTTGCACTTGACAAGCAACAGTGTAATGCTCTTCTCCTACAATCAATGGATCCAACATACGCGAGAAGGAGTCAAGCGGATCAACCGCCGGATAAATTCCCTTTTCCGCAATAGAGCGCGAAAGAACAGTTGTTGCATCCAAATGAGCAAAAGACGTTGCCGGCGCTGGATCCGTCAAGTCATCGGCAGGAACATAAATTGCCTGAACGGAAGTAATAGAGCCTGTTTTTGTACTGGTAATACGTTCTTGCAAAGCCCCCATATCCGTTGCCAAGGTAGGCTGATACCCCACAGCAGAAGGGATACGCCCTAAAAGCGCTGACACTTCAGCACCAGCTTGCGTGAAACGGAAAATATTATCTACAAAGAAGAGAACATCTTGTCCTTCATCACGGAAACTTTCTGCAATTGTCAATCCTGAGAGAGCCACACGCGCACGCGCTCCTGGTGGTTCATTCATTTGCCCGTAAACAAGGGCACACTTCGACCCTTCCGTTGAACCATTATTCTCTTTTGGATTCACATTCACGCGGCTTTCAATCATTTCATAATAAAGATCATTTCCTTCCCGTGTACGTTCTCCCACACCAGCAAATACAGAATAGCCACCATGAGCCTTTGCAATATTGTTTATAAGCTCCATAATAAGAACGGTTTTTCCAACACCAGCGCCACCAAACAAGCCAATTTTACCTCCTTTAGAATAAGGAGCTAACAAATCCACAACTTTAATACCGGTGACGAGAATTTCTGAAATGGTTGATTGCTCAACATATGCAGGTGCATCTTGGTGAATAGAACGCGTTTTGGTTGCAGGAATTGGTCCCACATTATCCACCGGCTCTCCAATCACATTCATAATACGTCCCAATGTTGCTTCTCCTACAGGAACGCTAATTTGCGTACCTGTATCCACAACCTTTTGGCCCCGCATCAAACCATCAGTAGTATCCATAGCAATCGTACGCACGGTATTTTCACCCAAATGCTGCGCAACTTCTAACACCAAGCGATTGCCTAAATTCTCTGTTTCCAAAGCGTTAAGAATATTTGGCAACTCACCTTCAAATTGCACATCAACGACAGCACCAATAACCTGCTTGATCTCACCAACAGTGGCTTGTGCACGCTCTTCTTTTTTTGCGGATGCATCTTTTTTTACAGGTGTATCTTTAGCTGCACTACGCGCAGGCGCAGAGGAAGCCTTTACATCCACTGAAGCCGTTACATCCACTTGAGACTTCGAAGCGGCTTTTTTCACGCCGGAACGAACAGCTGGTTTCTTTTTTTCACCTTTTTCTGTTCCTTTGCTTGAGGTTACTGCTTTTACCATCAATCCTTACCTTTTCCATTTAAAGCGCTTCAGCGCCCGCAATAATTTCGATCAATTCTGTCGTAATCTGTGCCTGACGTTGACGATTATAAGCTACCGTCAATTTATTAATCATTTCACCTGCATTGCGCGATGCATTGTCCATAGCTGTCATCTTGGCACCCATTTCACCAGCAATATTTTCTAGCAAAGCCCGAAAGATTTGCACCGAAAGATTGCGTGGCACAAGCGCCTCTAAAAGAGAAGCCGCATCAGGTTCATACTCATAGACAATTGATTGTGAACCTTTGCTATGATCTGTTTGCTCCTCAACATCTATTGCCTCAACAGCTGCTTTTGGAGCAATCATCGGAATCAAGCCAAAAGCTGTTGGACGCTGATTAATCACAGAAATAAATTCAGAATAAAACAGCGTACAGACATCGAAAGCGCCTTCATTGAATAAATCAACAATCCGTTGACTAATCATCACCGCCTCTGCAAAACCAATGCGCTTTACAGCATGCAAATCGATATGATCAATTATCAAACCTTTGTAATCACGCGATAAAATATCCGCACCTTTTTTGCCCACAGTGATAATTTTCACTATTTTACCAGATGCCAACAATGCCTTAATCTGTTCACGTGCACGACGAGCAATTTGCACATTAAAAGCACCACACAAACCGCGCTCAGCAGTACACACCACCAAGAGATGCACATCATCTCGCCCCGTACCACGCATAAGAGCAGGCGCATCAACACCATCTACATCAGCAGCAAGACTGGTCAAAATATCAGCCATCTTCTTCGCATAAGGACGCGCAGACTGCGCTGCCTCTTGAGCACGATGCAACCTTGCCGCTGCAACCATCTGCATAGCTTTGGTGATCTTTTGTGTTGCTTTAACCGAAGCGATACGGTCTCTAAGATCTTTTAGTGAAGCCATTCAAGCATTCCATCAATTCATCACGAGAAATTTTTCGCATAAGTATTAAGAACAGTTATCAACTTATCTTTCAGCTCGTCTGTTATTTGCTTTTGCTCAGCAATTGCCTTTAAGAGATCTTGATAATCACTACGCAAAAGCACCAAAAGTCCCTGCTCAAACCGCGCAACATCAGAAACCGCCAAAGCATCAAGATAGCCATTCACACCGGCGAAAATAACCACCACTTGTTCTTCCGTTTTAAGTGGAGAAAATTGCGGCTGTTTCAACAACTCTGTCAAGCGTGCACCCCGATTCAATAGACGCTGAGTTGACGCATCCAAATCAGAGCCAAACTGCGCAAAAGCTGCCATTTCACGATATTGTGCCAATTCACCTTTAATCGAGCCAGCAACTTGCTTCATCGCCTTAATTTGTGCGGCAGAACCAACACGCGACACAGAAAGACCAACATTTACAGCAGGACGAATTCCTTGATAAAACAAATTAGTCTCTAGAAAAATTTGCCCATCAGTAATCGAAATCACATTTGTAGGAATATAGGCAGAAACATCATTTGCTTGCGTTTCAATAACCGGCAAAGCTGTCAACGACCCAGATCCATTTTCCGCATTCAACTTCGCAGCCCGTTCTAAAAGACGCGAATGCAGATAGAAAACGTCCCCCGGATAAGCTTCACGACCTGGAGGACGACGCAATAAAAGAGACATTTGACGATACGCCACCGCCTGTTTTGACAAATCATCATAACCGATCAAAGCATGTTGCCCATTATCACGGAAATACTCACCCATAGCACATCCAGAAAGAGGTGCAATAAATTGCAGTGGTGCTGGATCAGAAGCGGTCGCTGCAACAATAATAGAATATTCCAACGCTCCACGTTCTTCTAAAACTTTAACGAATTGTGCCACCGTCGAACGTTTTTGACCGATAGCCACATAAATACAATAAACTTTGTCTTGCTCTCGTCCAGCCCCTTTTTCATGAAAAGGTTTTTGGTTTAAAAATGTATCGAGCAAAATCGCTGTTTTTCCTGTTTGGCGATCACCAATCACCAATTCACGCTGTCCCCGTCCGATAGGGATAAGTGCGTCAATCGCTTTCAATCCGGTCGACATCGGTTCATGGACAGACTGACGCGGAATAATTCCAGGAGCCTTAACATCAACACGACGACGCTCTGTTGCTTTAATGGGCCCCTTACCATCGATAGGGTTTCCCAACGCATCAACCACACGCCCGAGCAAAGCGGGCCCCACAGGAACATCGACGATAGTGCCCAATCGCTTTACACAATCACCTTCACGAATATCACGATCTGAGCCAAAAATGACCACACCAACATTATCAACTTCCAAATTGAGGGCCATACCGCGCACACCGTTTGGAAAGGCGACCATTTCCCCTGCTTGGACATTATCCAAACCATAAACGCGAGCGATACCATCCCCTACAGAGAGAACCCAACCAATTTCTGAAACCTCAGCCTTTTGGTCAAAGTTTTTGATTTGCTCTTTTAGAATTTTTGAAATTTCAGATGGTCTAATATCCATCAGCTGACCTCTTTTTTCAATGCAAGCTTAAGCGAAGACAATTTTGTGAGAAGAGACGTATCAATTTGAGACGATCCCACACGAACGATTAATCCACCAAGAATTGTTGGATTCACAATGCTGTGTAGCAAAACTTTTCCTCCAACGACACCTTCCAAAGCCTCACACAACTCTTGTCTTTGTTGAGAACTTAAGGGGCGCGCAGAAATAATTTGCGCAGTAACCTGCCTACGAGCGCGCGCAACGCAACGCTGAAAAGCATGTAAAATACCAAATACGGCACTAAGCCTACGATTTGTTGCAATAACGCGTAAAAAATTACCAATAACCTGCCCTGCGTTTTTATCAGCAAATTTGATGTTTGCACAAACAGATTGCATCACCTTAATTTGCTCTTTAACTGAAAAGAATGGACTAAGCACAAAGCGTTTTAAATCTTTATTTTGCTCCAAAACAAGCAAAAGATCTTCCACTGCCTTTTCAACCTTTTCAACGTTTCCAGCTTCTTGAACGCAATCAAAAAGCGCTTGCGCATAGCGTTGATCTACCAACGGCAGCGGTATGAGAGAAAATGAATCCGACACGAAATACCGCCTCTTTCCCTTGAGCGACTCTCTGATAGTTATCAGATGAAATGAAACAGACATTCTCAATCTTAAGAATCTTCTTCTTAAAACCTAGAACAAAAACCTCTTGGTTTCTAGCATAGACATAGCCGACTCGCAACACCACAAATCGCTGCTTTTTAAAAATTTTAATAAAATATTCAAAATATTTTTGAAAAGAATTTTTTTTAGATATACAAGATGGCAACACAGTTTTTTTATGCCTCTTTTTGACATTCTCTGAGCGATTTTTTCACTCTCTTTGATTTTTCTTCAAATGCCCTTGCCACCATAATAAAATACTTCTTCTCTAAAAAACACTCCCTTTATCACCACAAGACCTTTAACGAGATGCGAATGCGACTGAAAAAGTCTATTATTGCAAACTGATAAGAAAAAAAGTAATGAATATCCTCCTAAAAATTAAAGAAAAAATTGATCTTTTTTCTTCAAATACCCACTCCTTTTAAAAAAATTCACCAAGTATATTTTCTTGTAAACACACTCTTTAAGTATACAACATATTGATTTATAATGATAATATATCATTTTTCATACCAGATGAGCCCCAAACATCGAAAGATTCTCTTATTTCAAATCTTTTTATCAAAATCACTCCCTTGCTCCATCACAAACAAAAAAGGAAATGATTAAAAAAAACACCTCGTATAAACGCTCTCAAGTACCAAAAGCTTTCGTAATCCTAAAAGCTGAATAATAAATAGCGCCATTTTATACCTTTATAAAATAAAGATGCGGAGGCTTAACGCGGTGTTTTCATTCATAAAAGCTTTTACATTCTACACTCGAGAAACATCGTAAAATGAATTCGAGCATGCTGAAAAACATTTGTTTAAACAAGCATATGAATACAGTAATACAATAGATGTTCTGTAATATTCCGTTTTGGACGTTCTGCTTTACATGAAAAATGTGCCCCCATTAGAGAACGAAAGTAACAAAAGCATGAAACAATGGAGAATCTCTATTTCACGACAGCACCCATAAATGCTATAATGATAACTCCATTGAGCAACCTCATCTTCACACTTATGAAAGAACAAGCTGGCACCATCACATACTTTGCCATCTCCCAATTTTACGACAGCCCTTAACACTTGAGATGATGAGGTATTTTAGTCCTTTCTTATATAGTTTCACTCGACACAGGCTCCCCCCATCTGTAACATGCAAACGAATGGTTTTGATTGATCAATATAAACAGATTTGAAATAAGAGAATCCTAAAATAGTTGAGCTTCTAAAGCGAATAACGGCATATTATCACTATAAATCAATATGTTATTATTTATAAAATTATAATTATGGGCGCTTTTGAAAATTCTAGAGCCATAAATAAGGACGACAACGATAAATGCTCATTTTAACCTTTACGCTCCCAAATGAGTCTGTGTGCTCGTCAAAGATAAATAAAATAGATATATGCAATACTCTCGCCCTAATCTAACATACAAAAGCAAGTACGACTCGTACAGCGCTGATACATCTTATGAACGCTGCTGCATAAGGTTTTAAGGTCAAATAATATCAAAAACACGACCTTCATTAAGCCCACGTAGCTTCACTTTATACGGCACTATATTATATGGCACTATATTGCACTGATTTTAGAAAAAGCATAGATAAATATCAATTTGAACCCGTATAAAATTGGATATTTTGGGTGTACAGCTAAGCATTTTCAGACCCTATAATCCGCCCTTATAAAAAGAATCCGCCTATCAAAAGGGTACTGTCCCTAAAACAAAAAAGGAGTAAAAGCCGAAATGATAGTGTCCTCGAATAATAGAGACGCTTCTGCTGGTTCCATAACAAAGATATTTTTTCCCGTAGCTCTGCTTAATGCAATGCACATGTATCATATTCTGCTGCTAGGATGCTTATTCTGAAATATATAATATTAAAGTAAAGCATCTTAAGCAAAGAGACCTTCACTTTATGCGATACTGGTTTTAGAAAAAACTTTGCGGATCAATATCAATTTGAACCCGAACAGAACTGGGCATTTTGGGTGTACCACTAAGCATTGCACGTATAAACCCTTGTATATCAAAGGAGCGCTGTCCTTGCAGCAAAAGCCGAAAACGATAACGCCCCCGAACCAAAGCCAAAGGCGCTTCTGCTGGTCCCATAACCGAGATATTTTTTTCCCGTGGCGCTGCTTGACGCAATGCGCGCGCATAATGTTCTGCTGCTTGGCGCTGTTGTGCAGACACAATCAAAGAGGCAAGCCGCCCATAGGGAGGCAAATGATAATGCTGACGCGCTGTAATCTCACGTGTGTAAAAATCTTCTGGCTGACATGAAAGTAGGGCTTTGATGACAGGATGATCTGGTTGATAAGTTTGCAATAATCCTAAGCTTTCCAATCCCACACGCCCTGCTCTTCCGGTAACTTGAGAAAGCAGCTGATAGGTACGTTCACTTGCGCGTAAATCGCCATTGGCAAGACCAAGATCAGCATCAATAACGCCAACCAGAGAGAGCTTGGGAAAATGATGTCCTTTAGCGACCAACTGTGTTCCAATAATAATGTCCACATCGCCATTTGCAATGGCTTGTAATTCGCTTCGCAATTGCCCAATCCCTCCTTTGAGATCTGTTGAAAGAATCAATGATCGCGCTTGAGGAAAAAGCATTTGTGTTTCTTCTGCAATTCTTTCCACACCCGGTCCACAAGCCACGAGATGATCTAATGTCCCACATTCAGGACAGGCTTGAGGAAGTGGTTCATGATACCCACAATGATGACATTTCAATTGCCCTTGCGCACGATGTTCTACCAACCAACTTGAACAATCAGTACAATGAAAACGATGTCCGCAAATTCGGCATAAAGTTAAAGGTGCATAACCACGACGATTAAGAAAAAGAAGAGCTTGTTCGCCCTTATCAAGCGTTTGTTTTAAAGCCCTTTCAAGAGCAAAGGAAATAAAGCGCCCCTTTTGCACCCCTCCTTGGCGCATATCAACCACCCGCAACTGTGGAAGTGCTACTTCTTTAAAACGGGAAGGTAAATGCACCTTTTTATAACGCCCTTTTAAAACATTAGCTTGGCTTTCAATCGACGGTGTTGCTGAAGATAAAATAACAGGAAAATGCTCAAAAGAGCCCCGAGCAACAGCCATATCACGCGCATGGTAAAAAATGCGCTCTTCTTGTTTATAAGCGCTATCATGTTCTTCATCAACAACAATCAAGCCAAGCTCATGAAAGGGAAGAAAAAGCGCTGAACGAGCCCCCGCAACAACACGCACCCGCCCTTCTGCAACTTGCCGCCAGACACGTTCTCTACGACGTGGCGTCAAATCAGAATGCCATTCTGCTGCTGCAGCTCCAAAGCGTGCATAAAAACGATCTAAAAACTGCTGTGTTAAAGCAATTTCCGGCAATAAAATTAAAACCTGCTTGCCCCCTTTGAAGGCTTGAGCGACCGCTTCAAAATAAACCTCTGTCTTTCCTGATCCCGTAACACCATCAAGCAAAAAAACTTGAAACTGAGAAGATAAAACACCTTCCCGCAATATTGTTGCTGCTTCATTTTGCGCTCCCTGCAACTGAGGAGGACAAAAGTCAGGATCAGGCATTGCCACAAGATCAGGAGCAGGAACTATAATATCTTCAAAAACCCCTAGCGCTTTTAAACCTTCAACAACAGAAACCGAAGTTCCAGCCGCATGCGCAAGACCAGAACGTGTCCATATCTTCTCATTACGCACCAATTCCAAAACCCGTAATCGCGCTGGTGTGAGACGTTCTACATTTCCACCACAATATCGCAAACCCAGCATCTGCGCTTCCGGCTCTAAAGCAGCCGGTACAGACAAAACCAATCGCGCCACAAGACCAAAAGGCGCCATTGTATAGCGACTAACAAAACGCAAAAATGTGATCATTTCTGCCTTTAAGGGGGGACAATCAAAAACATGAAGCAAAGAGCGTAATTTTTCACGCGCCACCGAACCAGACCTTTGCCCATCGGCTGCCTTCTCTCCAACATCCACAACAAAACCGCAAAGCTCACGCCCCATCACCGGAACCCGAACAAAGGAACCAACATTCACCTCCATAGAAGATGGAACTTTATAACTATAAGCGTGAGCAACAGGAAGAGGAACCAATACGGATACAATCTTTTCCTCTATCATGTTTGAATTCATCTTTTAAACCAATCTACGACCTCTTAAACACCAACAGGTCTAAACCTTATCTTTAAACACTCTTATAAAATTCATTACAGGATTCAATCCCCCCTATCACAACACTTTTCTCAAAAGAATTCTTTTTAACACTCATTCCATCACCAAAGTGTCAATAAAAGAACCAATCTCATCCTCTATAACAAAAAACTTTATAGCAAAAAAACTAGCGCCTTTCTTCTGTGCAAATAAAGCGCATCACTATTAAGCATTCAACATGATATCGTCAGTGCGCTCTTCAACAAAGCGATCCCATAGTGTAACTTCTTCCCAACACACACGTTTATTTTTTTACCGCTTCATATCTCAATTTATCTTCAACAAACTGATTTATAAAAATATAATCATCATTATACCTATTGTAATAAAAACCATCAGTACGATGAATTTTTCTCATTTCAAACTCATCGAGGAACATTTGTAAATCCTTATCAATGAGAGAGTCTCCTATGATTTGAATTACAGGGAGAATAGTATTGCAAATGGAACCGTTACAATATTCACCTTGGCTTTGTGCCAAAAAGTGAAAACACGTGCCTACATCTTTCAGCTTGATTGAGAATCAAGCAACAATACAAGTAGCACAAAAGCGTATTGTTGAAGAATGGGTAACACAGAATAAATCAATGTATTGACCATAAAAAAACACTTCATATGTAAAATTTACATGCCTTCTTCAATGGTGTTTTACGATAAAATAAATCCATTCACTTCTATCAAAAATGAGGTTAAACGTACCCCCCTGAAAAAAGGAGGTATCTTATGATGCTCTCTCAAATATCAAGAGCAATCGCAAATAGGAAATGAGCAAAGTGTGTGATAATGCTAGCTTATTTTCATAAGTATAAAAATACCGCTACGCAAAGATTCCAATACGCAAAAATGTTGGTACGCAATGAGCCCTATGCCTTATCAAGAGCAACGATATAAAATGGGTACATGGTTAACATCATAGCATTCTTGTTCTTTATACAGAGATTAATTCTTTCTCTTGCTTTTGCAGTCAACAATAGCGCATAACAAAAAATAGGATAAAAGCTAAAAAGAAGAGGTTAGATATGAAGTTTTTTGTGGATAGCGCCAATATTGAAGAAATTCAAGAGTTACAGAATTTAAGCCTTGTTGATGGTGTCACCACCAATCCCTCTCTTATCCTAAAATCAGGACGCAATATTCTTGATGTTACAAAAGAAATTTGTGCTCTCGTTAGCGGACCTGTTTCTGCTGAAGTTGCAGCAACGGAATTTGAAAGCATGATGAAAGAAGCGGCTGTTTTAGCAAAGATTGCCGACAATATTTGTATCAAGCTTCCTTTAACATTCGATGGATTAAAAGCCTGTAAAGCCCTCACAAAAGAAGGACTAAAAACAAATCTCACACTTTGTTTTTCTGCCAATCAAGCCTTACTTGCTGCCAAAGCAGGCGCAACATTCGTTTCACCTTTTATTGGTAGACTGGATGATTGTGGAAATGATGGAAGTGAACTGCTTCATGAAATTCGCACAATTTATGATAACTATAACTTTGAAACACAAATCTTGGCCGCTTCAATCCGCACCGTTAATCATGTCAAAGAAGCAGCACTCAGTGGTGCTGACGTTGCAACAGTTCCACCAGCAATCTTAAAAGCACTGGTCAAACACCCTCTCACTGATAAAGGGTTGCAAATATTTCTCAACGACTGGAAAAAAACAGGACAAAATATTGCTTAATATCTAGAGTTTTTATTGGAAAGATCTTTTGAAAGTAACAAAAAAATCTGTTCAGCCAACTCTTCAGCAACCCGTTTTTTTGCATCTTCTTCTGCTTGCATCGTTGCATATTCTTGACGAAGTCGGTCAAAAGATGCATTCATCATTGCTGTTCCTTTTGCAACAAGAGTATTTTTCATATCCTGCAAAGTATAAGAAGCTCTGCTCATAACAGTTCCAACAGAAGGTCGTCCTTTTCGTTTTTTCTCGAAATCAACCTCTATCTGCATAGATTCTCTTGTAGATACAGATATCTGCAATGCCAATCGATAAGCAGGTAGAGAAGGTTTAGCACCATTTCCATACAAAAGAAAAAGCAGATGATTGCGCACCATTTGACCAAAACGATCCGAAGGCTCTTCCACAACAATAGAAGCAAGCTTTTGCGCAAGCCCCAAAGAAGCTTGCCCAGAAACAAGATTCCCATAAGAAGCAGAATCCATTGTCATTGCACTCTGCAATTCTTGACGATAAAGCGGTTCAACTTTGCATCCACACAACAGTGTGAATACACCAGCTAAAACGACAAGAATCAAACTTTTAAAAAACGACATTCACAATCCTTTGTGGAACAATAATGATTTTTTTCACAGGCTTTTCAACCAGCTGTGCCTTTACAAAATCTAAAGCCAAAACCGCTTCTTTAATCATCGTTTCATTTGCTGTTGCTGCAACGCTCACCTCACCGCGTTTCTTACCATTAATTTGTACTGGCAAAGTATAGCATTCCGCAACGATTAACGCGCTGTCATAAACAGGCCAAGCAAGCGCAGACATTAAAGTTTTTCCCCCTAAAGCAGCATGACATTCTTCTGCTAAATGAGGCATCATCGGTGCAATCATGGCAAGAAAAAAATCCATGGCTTGACGTAAAGAAGCTTTCATTTCATCGTCAACACTTGCTATCTTGTTGAGCAACGGTGCCATAATATTCAAGAATTCATAAAGGCGTGCAATAGCCCGATTAAAAGCAAATTTTTCCAAATCATCTTCTACAGCGCAAAGCGTGCGATGTGCAGCTTTTGAGAGTTCCAAAGCTGCCCCCTGATGCCCTGCACAAGGCGCCACATCCTTTAAAACAGAAGCACTCAAAGCCACATGGCGCCAAACACGCTGTACAAAGCGATGGGCTCCTTCAACACCAGATTCTGTCCAGATGACATCCCGATCAGGAGGAGAATCTGACAACACAAACCAACGCACAGTATCCGCGCCATAGGATGCGATAATATCATCAGGATCAACGACATTCTTTTTGGATTTCGACATTTTTTCAATCGAACCAATCATCACTTCACTTTGATCAGTCAATTTATAAGCCTGTCGTTTTCCATCCTTTTCAACAATGGAAATTTCTGCTGGAGAAACCCACCCTTGATCATCTCGATAGGTTTCATGAACCACCATACCTTGGGTAAAAAGCCCCTTAAAAGGCTCATCAACAGTCGCATGGCCGATCAATTTCATGGCACGCATAAAAAAGCGTGCATAAAGAAGATGAAGAATGGCATGCTCAATTCCACCAATATATTGTTGCACAGGCAACCATTCAGAGATTGCTTGTTTGTCGACAGGTTCCTGCGCAAAAGGAGCCGTAAAGCGTGCATAATACCAAGAAGAGTCAACAAATGTATCCATAGTATCGGTTTCACGTTTGGCAGGTTGACCACAGGAAGGACAAGTAACATTCTGCCATCTTTCATGCCGTGCAAGAGGATTTCCAGGTTGATCAAAAGTAACATCATCAGGCAACACAACCGGTAAATCGGTACGTGGCACTGGAATCACTCCGCAAGATGTACAATGGATCATCGGAATGGGGCACCCCCAATAACGTTGCCGCGAAATCCCCCAATCACGCAAACGAAATTGCACTGTTTTTTTCCCTTGCGGTTGCCCATTGAGCATTTGTTCTTCAAGCCTTTTGGCTGCTTCTTCAAAAGCTTGTTGAGGTGTCAAACCATCCAAAAAGCTGGAGTTGATCATCACACCATCACCCGTATAAGCTGTTTCAGCAATGACAAAATCTTCTGCTTGCTCTCCTTTTGGCAAAACCACCGGTTTTATTGGAAGATCATATTTACGCGCAAAATCAAAATCTCTCTGATCATGAGCCGGACAACCAAAAACAACCCCTGTTCCATAATCCATGAGCACAAAATTAGCGATATAAACAGGAATATGTACTGTTGAATCAAAAGGATGAACTGCCAAAAGGGGCGTAAGAAATCCTTGTTTTTCAGCTGTTTCAAGTGCTGCTGTTGTCGTCCCACCACACCGACAATTTTCAATAAAAGCACTCAACGCTTTGTCTTTTTTTGCCAAAGCTTGTGCAATAGGATGATCAACAGACAGAGCCAAAAAGGAAGCGCCAAACAGTGTATCAGGACGCGTTGAATAACAAACAACCTCATCAAATTTCTCACAAACATCATCAACACCACCCGCCGACTTTAAAGCCCAACGAATCAGCAAACCTTGTGATTTTCCAATCCAATTTTTCTGCATAGTGCGAACTTTTTCGGGCCACTGCTCCAGCTCTTCAAGCCCAGCCAAGAGCTCTTCACTAAAGTCGCTAATTTTGAAAAACCACTGCGTCAATTCACGCTGTTCCACCAACGCACCAGAACGCCAACCCCGCCCATCAACAACCTGCTCATTGGCCAAAACGGTGTGGTCAACAGGGTCCCAATTCACCTTAGCCACTTTACGTGCAACCAACCCCTTTTGATAGAAATCAAGGAACAACATTTGTTGACGATGGTAATATTCCACATCACAAGTCGCAAATTCACGCGTCCAATCTAAAGAGAGCCCTAATTGCTTTAATTGCCCGCGCATTACAGCAATATTTTGATAAGTCCAAGTTTTAGGATGCACTTTACTTTGCAGAGCAGCATTCTCAGCCGGCATACCAAAAGCATCCCACCCCATAGGATGAAGCACATTAAAACCCATTGCCCTTTTATAGCGTGCCACCACATCCCCCATGGCATAATTGCGCACATGCCCCATGTGAATGCGGCCTGACGGATAAGGAAACATTTCTAAAACATAATATTTTTCACGAGCATCTTCTTGAACAGTCTGAAAAATTTTCTTTTCATCCCAAATTTCTTGCCATTTTTTTTCTCTCGCACGTGGATTATAGCGTTCGCCTATATTATAATGTTCAATCGTCATTCCCATTATACTCTTTTAATAAAACTGAACCAAAAAACTTGTTTTATTATGCTTGACCATGGATTAAGCTCATCGTCAACATTTTCGTGAAATATTTCCCTAAGTATTTTATAAAACTTTTAAAAAAACGACCAACTCTTGAACAAAAAAGGTAAAGCACAAAAATATGAATACACAAACGCCCCTCAATGCCCCTTCCATTGAAGCATGGCAAAACCTTCAAAAAGACATTGCTGAAACATGTCAAGAGCTACAACGCCCCGTAGAAGAAATTGAACTTATCGCTGTTTCAAAAACTGTTTCTGCCGCTGATATACGTCCCCTTTTACAAGCAGGCCAATCTTTGTTTGCAGAAAACCGCGTACAAGAAGCGGCACAAAAATGGCTCGGGTTACGTCAACAATTTGAAAATATTAAGCTTCATCTCATCGGTCCCCTACAATCAAATAAAACAGCAGAGGCGGTCAAACTTTTTGATGTTATTCAAACGGTTGACCGTGAAAAAATAGCAAAAAGCTTATCTGAAGAAATGGAAAAACAAAAAAGGCATCTTCCTTGCTATGTTCAGGTTAACATTGGCTTAGAACCGCAAAAAAGTGGTATCGCACCACAAGAAGCGACATCTTTTGTCAACCAATGCAAAAACAACTATGGACTTGATATCATCGGTCTTATGGGCATCCCCCCTGTCGATGAAAACCCCGGACCCTATTTCGCGCTCTTAGCAAAATTAGCAAAACAAGCAGGTCTTCCAAAGCTTTCCATGGGTATGTCCAGTGACTTCAAAACCGCTCTACAGTTTGGCTCTAACGTCCTTCGCATTGGCTCCGCTTTATTTGGAAAACGCCCTGTGTAAAGCAATTTCCTCTCATATAAATTCATTCCCCCTTCATATAAATTCCCATTGAAAATTCTACGAACAAGCCAAAAACAACAGAAATGAGAAAAAATATTTCCTTCAATATCAATAAGAGCAATTCTAGCAAAAAAGATTCCAGTCCCTCTTTCATCCTGTTAGCAAAATAAGCAAAAAAGCTGATCTTCTCAAATTTCTCACCAGCACATCCACAACACGTACAATAGATTTAAGATAGCATTGCAATTTGGCTCTCATATTCTCGCATATTGGCTCTACTTCACCTCCCCTCTGACCGCCTCTCCAGCAAAAGCAACGTAAAAAATAAATCCTTATATAAAGGCAAAATGATAAGAGAAGCGTTGCGCATTCATGAAAAAACTATCGCGAAATAAATAATTACAAAAGAATATTTAATACGATTATCGCAATGATTTCCATTAAAAACCACGAATTCTCTTAACTTCTCCAACACGCGTAAACAATTTCCCCACATGCCAATGGCGTAAAGCAGGCAAAAAGAGGCTTATGGCTGCATAATACAGTAACAAAACTCTTTCATGTAAGCCACTTGAGAAAAATAAACATCTCAATTGCCCAATAGAGCACCAAGAGCTGCGCTAAACAACATGAATAGCAATCTATAAGGTCCAACAATAGCATAAAGACTTTCTATGCTCTACAAAGCGTAAAATACGGTCAATATTCGCCTGAAAAATAAAAGAACGAATCCCGTTCATATGCACATAATACATGCAGGCAAAACAATGGCAATGAAACCGATTTCAATAACGATATTTCTTTATCGTTCTCATAAACAAAGAGAAAAACACCAATTTTTTCAGATGCACATTTTTCTAATTTTAAACTTTAATTAATAAAAAATATGGTGTCATTTCTTGTGTTTAAAAATATTATAAATAATATTATTATATTATAAAGAATAATATTTCATATACATAATATAGTTATTATTTATACAGTATTTTATTGCCATTTTTAAAGTTTATATTTTACATTTTTCTAAAAATACGCGATAGCCATTTCAAATGTATCATTATGATACTACTTTTAATGTGGATAATTAAGGAGAATTAATATGTTTGGTTCATTCAACACATTCGGTCATATGGTGACAAAGCCTTCTTTTGGTCATTCGCACAATTCAAGACCTTTTCATGGAATATCAAAACATACTCATGGAAATGCATGTAGCTTTAATGGTTTTGCTAATAACATGATTTCACACGCCTCTACACTAGGAGTTCAGGGAGGGCTAACAGGAGCAGCAGGGGGAGCTCTGTTTGGAGGACTAGGAGGTGCTCTTACAGGTGGAACTGTAGGTTTGGGAGGGGGACTCATTGGAGGCGCTATTTATGGCTTTGGACAGTCAGCTTGGAATTATTGGTTCTAATTTATAAGAATTGTTGGTTCTAATTTATAAAAAGTAGCTACAAAGATATCTCTGAAGATAAATAATTCTGTAAATATATTCGAAAGAATATACCAAAATTAAATATCTACATCTGTGGACAAAATAGTTTTCGGAGATATCTATTGTGGATCACATCTTATAATCAGGATTTTGTTATAATGAATATTCTTTATGAAATCATAAGACTGTTTTGCATTCTCATTGTATTCATCCCTATATATGCTATTGGTTTTAAAAAAATTGGTGGTTACAGTTGGAAAGTATCTATAAAATCAACATTATATACAGTAATTCTGTTCATTATTTCTGATATTTTGTGTAGATACTTCGGTTTATATTAATATTTATTGGATGAGTCCCAAGTACACTGAATAAAGTAGCTATGGTGCTATTAATGAGAAATTATCATTTATAATCACAGATTTTACTCATAAAATTATTGAATCGCTTATAGCAACGTTTTTTTCTGGTTTTATATATATTTTTTATTATAAGTTTATTTATTACAATTGGGAAGATTCTCTAAAAAAGTCATTATTAATAAACTGTACATTCTTTCTTATGAGTCTTTTATTTAACGATATTGGTTTATATCAACTTATAAAAAATATTTTATAATAGACATTTTTAAAATGTCTTTATGCGTTTATAAAAAGCTCTATACCGCAATAGGTTTTGCCACATTTGAGTATCCTAAAAGCATAGAATACCCTCTTTAATATCATCACATCAGATTTTAAAAATTGACTATTCCAATCTTTGTCATTTAGTCTAACCTCACAATGAAAAGCTTTAGGGACGACTCTGCCACAAATATAAAAATACAATGGCTGATTTTTCTAAAAAATAAAAAGAGGGAAACATGACTGAAAAAATCTATCCAGTATCAGAAGAGATCAAAAAAAATACTTTGCTCGACGAGGAAACTTATCAACAATGGTATCGAGAAAGCATCGATGATCCAGAAAGCTTCTGGGCCAAACATGGTCAACGCATTGAATGGTTTAAACCTTTTACAAAAGTAAAAAACACTTCTTTTAACGGAGATGTCTCCATTCAATGGTACGAAGATGGGATAACAAATGTTGCCTATAATTGCATTGATCGCCACCTGAAAACCCATGGAGACAAAATCGCGCTTATTTGGGAAGGAGATAATCCTTATCATGATAAAAAAATAACCTATAACGAGCTTTATGAACATGTTTGTCGTTTTGCCAATCTTTTGAAAAGTCGTGGCATTAAGAAAGGCGATAAAGTAACCATTTATCTTCCCATGATACCCGAAGCAGCCTATGCTATGCTCGCGTGTGCCCGCATTGGTGCTGTTCATTCGGTTATCTTTGCTGGCTTTTCTGCTGAGGCAATAGCAGGACGCCTTGTTGACTGCGAATCAACCTTCATCATTACCGCTGATCACGGCTTGCGTGGCGGCAAACGGATCAACTTAAAAGACAATGTTGATCATGCTATTGAGATAGCAGCACGCCAAAACGTACATGTAGACCAAGTCATGGTTATACGGCGGACTTGTGGACCCATTCAATGGATAGAGGGGCGTGATTTTTGGTACCATGAAGAGATAACTCATGCCAAAACAGATTGCCCAGCAGAACCAATGAACGCTGAAGATCCACTTTTTATTCTTTATACTTCAGGCTCCACCGGCAAACCCAAAGGCGTTTTGCATACCACAGCGGGCTATCTTGTTTATGCCGCGATGACACATCAATACGTTTTTGATTACCATCCCGATGAAGTTTACTGGTGCACGGCTGATATTGGTTGGATAACCGGTCATTCTTACTTGGTTTATGGACCTTTATGCAATAGTGCGACTACTTTAATGTTTGAAGGCACACCAACCTTTCCTGACAAAGGAAGATTTTGGGAAATTGTTGACAAACACCAAGTTAATACACTCTATACCGCACCAACAGCTATCCGCGCCTTGATGGGAGCAGGAAATTCGTTTGTTGAACACTCAAACAGGACATCGTTGCGTCTTTTAGGCACGGTAGGAGAACCGATTAACCCAGAAGCATGGGAATGGTTTTATCATACAGTTGGAAATGACCGTTGTCCGATTCTCGATACATGGTGGCAAACGGAAACAGGAGGGCATATGATCACGCCCTTGCCTGGTGCAACCCCCCTCAAAGCAGGATCGGCCACACGTCCTTTTTTTGGTGTTCAACCCCAAATTGTTGATGCCCAAGGCAATATTTTAGAAGGTGAAGCAGAAGGCAATCTTTGTATCAGTGATTCATGGCCAGGACAAATGCGCACGCTTTATAAAGATCATGAGCGCTTTATTCAAACTTATTTTTCCTCCTATAAAGGAAGATATTTTACAGGCGATGGTTGTAGGCGCGATAGTGACGGCTATTACTGGATTACAGGGCGGGTTGATGACATACTCAATGTCTCGGGGCACAGGTTAGGAACTGCTGAAATTGAATCAGCCCTTGTTTCTCATCCCGCTGTATCAGAAGCTGCCATTGTGGGTTACCCGCATCCCATTAAAGGACAAGGAATTTATAGTTTTATCACCTTAATGGAAGGGACAGCTCCAAGTGAAGAGTTGCAAAAAGAGCTTATTAAACATGTAAGACAAGAAATAGGCTCCATTGCCATATTGGATAAAATTCAATTTGCCCCACAGCTTCCCAAAACGCGATCAGGAAAAATTATGAGACGTATTTTACGAAAAATTGCCGAAAACGATTTTGATACTCTCGGAGATATCTCAACTCTTGCCGAACCACAAGTTGTTGAAGATCTGATTGCTAACCGACAAAACTAAAGAACCCACGAAGAAATATAACATACGGTGGTTTTTGTTTTTTGCTAAAATTATCTCAGCATTGTTACGAAAACCACCGATGAGAATAAAAAACAAAACAATTCATGGGAAGCTCAACAACTCTAACAACAAACGCCTTTCTTCATAACAAATCAGAAACAATTGAAGAAAAAACTTCAAGATTGGAAGATACCAAGATTGGAATATGAATACAGATAAGAATAAGAAAGTAAGATAAAAAGAGCAACATAGCTTTTTAAAATCGCCCAGTACCCACTCAATGCAAAAAAGCCTCTGAGAAAGAAGGAAAAATAGTTCTGATGTTTATGCTAGAATCACTTTGAAATTCCTGCTAAAATCATAAATAAAGCTAAAAAGAGAAAGTATACGTGATAATATTCTTGAGCAAAAATATTTATCTATAACGAGGGTGTATAAAAAATATTGAAAACCATGAAATCTAAAATAAACAAGCTTAAAACAAAAATCTAAAGTAATGAAAGTAAGAGTTCTTAGAATAAATGATGCAATATAAAATCAGGAGTAATAATAAAAAGTGATTCATTTTGAAAATGTCGGTCTACGCTATGGAATGGGACCTGAGGTCCTTCGTGATATTAGCTTTCATATTCCTCCTGGATCATTTCAATTTCTCACTGGCGCCTCTGGAGCAGGGAAAACGTCGTTGATGCGTCTTATGTTTTTGGCACTCAAACCCACCCGCGGTCATATTGATTTATTTGGAACAGACACAGCATTACTCAAACGGCAAGAGCTCCCTGCGCTGCGACAACGTATCGGTGTAGTTTTTCAAGATTTTCGTTTACTCGACCACATGACCACTTATGAAAATGTCTCCTTACCTTTACGCATTAAAGGACAAGAAGAAGCAACCTATCGCAGTGAAGTGGAAGATCTTCTCTGTTGGGTAGGTCTGGGAGATCATATTCATGTTTTACCACCAGTTCTTTCTGGCGGAGAAAAACAAAGGGTAGCCATTGCACGCGCGCTCATTGATCAACCTGAAATTCTACTTGCCGATGAACCAACCGGAAATGTCGATCCGCCCTTAGCAAAACGCCTACTCCGTTTGTTTATTGAATTAAATCGTTTTGGAACAGCTGTGATCATTGCTACCCATGATATTGCCTTAATGGAACAAGTTGCAGCACGACGTATGCTTCTCCATAACGGACGGATGACGATTCATGAATAAGTCTTTCCCCATTTTTACAAGCAATAAAAAAAATACAACAGCGATTATTCCCAGTGGTAATATTTCTGGAAAAGCATTGGTTGCCGTTATTGCTATTATGACATTTCTTTCAAGCCTCACCTTAATCGGTGTTGATTTAGTCCAACGTGCCGCCCAAAATTGGAGTAATCAGATTAGCTATGAAGCAACAATACAAATACGCCCCATTGACAATGTTGATATCAACAAAGCTCTCCGTGATGCCGTACAATTGGTCAAAACATTTTCTGGTGTACAAGATGCAAAAATTGTTGACCAAAAAGCTACAGAAAAATTACTGGAGCCATGGCTTGGAACAGGTTTCAATATCAATGAACTGCCCCTTCCCCGCCTTATCATTGTGACTCTGAAGAGAGATGAAAAAATCAATTTTGCAGCCATTAATCACGCCATTAAAACCCAAATTCCAGGAGGTCAATTTGATGATCACCGTGTTTGGGTCCATCGTTTTGCGACCATGGCATACACCACTGTTTTCATTGGCTTTTCAATTTTAGCATTGGTTCTAGGCTCTCTTATTCTTACCATCATTTTTACCACCCGCAATGCATTGGCAGAAAATGCGCATATTATCAATGTCTTATATTTCCTTGGTACTGAAACTATTTTCATTGCCCGCCAATTTGACTGGCATTTTTTTAAAACTGCACTGCGTGGTGCTTTATATGGTGGTCTCACAAGCATATTTCTGTTTTTAGCCTTTTGTCTCTGGACGAATTATAACTTGGGAAGAGTGGAAGCTAGCCAAGTAACAGCTTTGTTTGGACATATTTCCATAAGTTCCGTTCCTTACGGAAAAATCATTTTTCTTATTATTTTCGTTTCTTTTCTTACCACCCTTACAAACCGCATGACTATTTTAGCGCAACTGAAAAAAATCGATCAATGTGAAAACGGTTTATTTTAATTTTATGACTCACCACTCCTACCATTCCAACTCATTGACGCAAAATGATTTAAAACGTCCTCTTCCAAAACGACCCCATTATCGTTGGTCTATGCGCTTTTTATTTTGCTATTTTCCACCGACAACACTTACTCTTGCAATCATTGTTTTTATTTTCTGGGGTGGTTTTATTGTTTTTTCTGAAAAAACTGAACGACTTTCTCCCCCAAAGCCTCTCCCCAAAGCTGATGCCATCATTGTGCTGACAGGCGGAGAAAACCGAATAGAGACAGGACTTAATCTCTTACAAAGGGGGCTTGGTTCACGACTCCTTATCAGTGGCGTAAACAGCACAACCAATCTGAAAGGTTTCATGCATAACAGGCATATTAGCCCACGACTTGTCTCCTGTTGTATTGACATTGGGCATCAAGCGATTAACACCAGAGGAAACGCCGAAGAAAGTGCTGCTTGGATCAAAAAACACCACTATAAGACCCTTTATATCGTCACCCATGATTACCATATGTGGCGCTCGATGCGAGAACTTAAGTATTTAATGCCTGATATCCATTTCATTGCTTATCCTGTTAAAAAGAGCGATGCTGAAAGCGCAATACAACAAATCAATCAAATCCGCATTCTCATATTCCAATATATTAAAACGCTCCAAGTCTATATCAGAACCGCATTCTAATCTTTATCCTTCTGACTTTTTTAAAAACCTTGCTACCCACGAACTGCTTCATACCGTTCTTTCCATATCCTTCCACACGAGGTTGCCTCTATAAAAGCTCGACAGAGCTACCCTCATATAACACAGAATACCCCAATACACGTATCACTGTATTGCACATTCACCCAAAGACATCTCTTACATCTCAAACATATCTCACAGCACGGAATCTGTACATGCCATCCCAATATATAAGCTCTTGTAAATAAAGCTCCCAGACAACTATAAGATCTCCAGACTTGTTATAAAGATCTATTGATACCACCGTCTTTACGCTTCATAAAAAATACAAACCGCCCCATCCTATATTTTACCGCCCCGCCCAATATTACGATAGCTCTTAAGCCACTTGGGATGATTAGTAAGAGGCATACTTTACGCCTTTCTTAAACACGCACACACCAAACTCATATGACATGAAAAGAAGTAATTTTAATAGGTTTAAAATAAGAAAATTTATGATAATTAGATTTCTCATTCAACAGAGAGAAGGTTAAACTATCATGATAAATCAATATATTAGTAACAATCTCTTCATTCAACAAAGCACCTTCATAAGAGCATTTTAGATCACAGATAGGAATAAGCTCAAAACGCACACCGCCACGAACATCCCACACTTTTTATAGCAATATCTTTTGGCATAAATCATTTCCCTCTAAAAACACTTTTTGTTTGGCAGCCTCCCCAAAAAAGAACAAAAATTTTTAAACTCTAGCGATCTGTAAACAATAACAATCCAGCTTCTTATCTAACGCGTTCTCCCTGCTCACTTCCAATCACCCCTGCTCAAAGGACAGATTTCATGAGAGTTGTGATTTCCTTCCAACATCTCAAAGGACGATGACTCCTATCAGCAAAGGTTTGTAAACAATTCTACGTCTCTGGGCAGGTTCCTCTCAGCTTCCCCATTTATATGGTTTACTCACATAAGACTCAACGAACAAGCTCTGCTTAAAGCTATTCATCACGGTCGCTAAAGCGCATGCGTCATCATTTTATCCGTCTACTACCTATGATGTTTTATCACATGCAACATATTGATTTATAAAGATAAGTATTCTTCATCTTAAATAAGGATTTTGAATAGCGTAAAACTCTCTCATTTTAAATCTATTCTCTGTTGAATCAATCAAAACCATTTTCTTGCACATCACAAGGAAAGAGAGCCTGCGTGGCGTAAAACTGTACAAGAAAGGCATGCCTCTTATGTACCGTCTCAAGTGCCAAGAGCTGTCGCAATACCCACGAGCTGGCAAAGTATATGATAGTGCCAGTTTGTTACGACACAGCGCTGTTTACCGCACAATGGATAACTTCACTTTTTCAGTTTCTCTCACTTCCAATTTTGGAAGACTGCGCACAATTTTCATTGTTTCCAAGCTTACTGTAATAACCCGCTGAAACAATTCCAATGGATAAGCTGGATTACCCACCGTTTCAACAGCATAGCGATTAGCATCATTAACAAGACCGCTCGCTTTGTCCGTTTTGACAATCTGCCGTTCCATAACCCATTCAAGAGCAGACCTGCCATTGACCACATAATCATAAGCTTCAAGAGGAATATTCTGCATCGTGATATGCGCATTATAAACCACTGTACTTTTATCAATAGCACCACGCTTACCAGCAAATTTCATCGCCTCAACACGATAGAAACTCTTCTCATCAGAAATCATCCAAGTTCTTGGATCACCCTGTTTATAGGTAATGGGATAGGGCTCAACCTCCTCATAATTCATATGCAAATCACCAAGCTTTCGCCCCGCTGTTACAAAAGCCCAAAAATCCTCTACCTTTTTAACTGTTGGGATACGTGGCAATTGTTTGAACAAATTATGTGCATAACGCGCACGATAATCTTCTGAATGCAAAATCCCATAAACATAATAAAACAAATCATCCTTTGTTATCATTTCACCAGGATATGCTGCATTAAAATAAGCCAACCCTTCATCCGTGAGAGCATCACGCCGCTCTAAACCAGTTTCTTTGCTTTCCTCTGCAAAATTTGCAAATAAATGAACCTGCTCTTCCTTTTTATTTTTCAAGGACGCAGAATCCTCATAAACATACCGTGGAAAACACTGACCTTTTTCCATTGCATCTAAGCTAGGCAAAACCCTGCTCATAAGGACAGAAAAACCACTGCTTGCTCCTATACCGGTAACTTGTATTACCCTATTCTCAACCGCTTGCTTCATAGGAAATATACGCGGCATTTGATAAACTCTCTCATTAAAGATGCGGTTATAATAAAGCCATTGCTGTGTAAAAGGACGATGAAGACCTTGAATTAAGCAATCACTTTCAAATTCAGAAAACTTTCCTCTTACCAGTTCTTCTTTAAGACTACTGCTCCAACTAATCTTTTTGGCATCCGTGTTAACAAAATCATTCACGGCATTCGCACGCGCCTTGCGATCAGCATGTGTGTAGGCATTATTAAAACGCTCTACTTCACCGTTATAAAAAGTAATCATATTGCTCATATTTTTCGCTAAAACTTCACGGCTTGAGTTGTATGCCCAAGCATCACGACCAGTTTGTATACCACGAGAAAAAATTTTGAATAGCTTTTTATCACTGCCCTTCTTATCACCTAAGGCTAGAAATTTTTCAAAATCATTGTTGCGCTGATCCAGCCAATCACCATGCTCATCTGGTGTAATCATCTGCCAACCGTGTTCACACTTGATACCACCAACACTACTCAACCGCTGAAGTTGAGATAATTTCTCTTTTGTCGTGAGATTATCACCAATATCGTAATAATGAATTTTGCACTGCTCCGTAACATTTGGATTTTTAACAAATAGTGTAACAGCAATTCCTGTCATGCTTCCACTGCCGAAAACATTTTGCCCTTCTTGAGCACGTCCTTTGCTCAACATATTTTTGCGAATATCACCACGCAAATTGAGAACATAAATGCTCGAGAATTCTTCACTCAATTCTTTTCGTAAGCCATTCGTAGAGTATCCATTGATAAAACCTGAATTTGTCACAAAACCAATAACACCACAGTCTTTTATGCGATCACTTGCCCACCGAATGGCACGAATATAACTGTCATAAAGTCCATTAACATTGCTTGCTTTGGATTGAGCGGCATAGGTTTCACGAATGCGACGATCCAATTTAGGATAGGCAATATTTTGTGCATTGTCGTTTTCACTTTTTTGTCCAGAAGAATAAGGGGGGTTGCCAACAATAACACGAATATCCAGTTCCTTCTGGTGTGCCCGACGTGTACTGTTATCCACCAGCAAATCACTGATCAGGTCTTTTTCTTGCTCATAAAGCTGGAATGTATCGGTCAAACAAATTCCCTCAAACGGAACATAACCTCCCCCCATCAGACCATGATAGGTTGTCTCAATATTAATGGCTGCAATATAATAGGCTAAAAGCACAATTTCATTGGCATGAATTTCATGACAAAATTTTTGTTTCATCTCCTCTGGTTTTATCAAACCCGATTGCAAAAGCCGCGTGATAAAAGTTCCCGTTCCTGTAAAGGGATCCATGATATGCACATCAGATGAGCCAAGCGTTTGCCCAAATTCTTGCTCTAAGACATCATTGACAGAGTGCAAAATAAAATCCACAATCTCAACGGGGGTATAAACAATGCCTAGTTTTTCTACAGTGCGTGGAAAAGCATAACGAAAAAACTTATCGTAAAGCTCTACAATCAACCTCTGTTTTGCTTTTGGATCCGTAATGCCACTGGCGCGTAATTTTACACTTGTGTAAAATTTCTCGAGATCTTTGGATTCCTTATCAAGATTCGCCTCATCAAGCACATCAAGCATACGCTGCATAGCACGCGAGACAGGATTCTCACGTGTGAACTGATACTCCTCAAACAACACCTGAAAGACAGGACGCGTGATAATATGTTGTGCCAACATCTCAATCGCATCAGCCTCTGTAATCGCATCATTTAAATCATCACGCAGTTCTGCCACAAACCTATCAAAGGCTTGACGCGCCTCAGTATCTGGCTCTGCCAGAATACCTGTTAAACGCGTAATATGATTCTTAGCAATTTCAGCAATGTTGCTCGCCCAATCTTCCCAATAATCACGTGTCCCACATTTCTTGACGATCTTTGCCAAAATCGCACGAGAAATTTCATCCACCGGGAAAGAAAACTCCTTGTTTAGCTGATCTGTACGAGTTAAATCATATTCCGGTGCTCCAATTCCCACTCGTGCAGGCTGTGAGCGTAGTGGAAGATTGTCTACAACAGCTGTAACAGCCTGTAACTCCGTGCTCTGTGTGACGCCAATAATCTCAATCACATTGCTGATATCTTGGCTCAGCGATGCCTTATTAATCGTCGCATCAAAACGATCATCATGCGCACGCAAAGCATTTAAAATTTGCCAAACAACCCGATATTTATCATTGTTGTTCAAAGCCTGTTCCACTGGAATCCCAGAGGGAATGCCAATTGGCAAAATGACATACCCCATCTTTTTGCCCTCAGACCGACGCATCACCCGCCCAACCGCTTGCACAACATCAATCTGGCTCTTACGTGGATTTAAAAACATGATCGCATCCAGAGCCGGAACATCCACCCCCTCAGACAAACACCGTGCATTGGTCAAAATACGACAAACATCTTCACCACTATCAGCTTTCAGCCAATCAAGTAATGCACCACGATCCTTCGCATTGAAAGTGCCATCAACATGCTCAATTTCACACTTCAGAAAGTGCTCATTTTCCGTATCCTCTTTCGTATAATCAAGATATTCTCTAACAACCGCAGAAAATTCATCACGCACCAGTTTAGAACTTTCAATAGTCTTGCAAAACGCCAAAGCACGACGCATGGGGTGTGGATCAGCACCAACATCAGCCTTCAGATCTTGTTTTGTCAGCGCCTTATAACAACCAATAATCTTCGTTGCATCATCAAGAACAAGCGAAGACTGGTCATCACTAAGACGCTTCTGAACAGCGGAACTGACCAATTTTTCATCCATTGCTAAGACAATAACCTTATAATCTGTTAAAAGATCATTTTGTACTGCCCAAGAAAAGCCCCGATAAAAAAGTGTTTTACCAAAAAGCTTTTCATCATCCATCGAAGCAAGAACGGCATTAACTTCATTCGCACGACTTTTTGCGTTATCACCAAAAATGCGTGGTGTCGCTGTCATATAAAGGCGCTTCTTGGCACGAATAACATCATTAGAATGCACCTTAACAAAATTGGATTCATCCTCTCCAACCAGCGTTGCCCCTGTTGTACGGTGCGCTTCATCACAAATGATAAGATCAAATATTGGCAAACCATACTTTTTCTGAGCATCAGCAACCACCTGAATGGATTGATAGGTTGCAAACACAACGCTCATCTTATCTGCAACACTCTTATCCGCCTGTTTTGCAAGTTTAGCAGCATCGGTTGTCGCCGGAAAAGCAAGATCAAACACATCAATTTCAGCAACATCATCACTATTTTTACGACGCTTTCCCACTTGTGTATCTGAACAGACAGCAAAGGATCTCAATCCGATTTCTGCATCCGTTGTCCATTCACGAACCGTCTGTGACATCAGTGCCAAGGAAGGAACAAGAAACAAAACAAACTTGCCTTCACCCGCCAAATCCTCAGCAATTTTAAGACTGGTAAATGTCTTACCAGTACCACAAGCCATAATAAGCTTACCCCGATCTGCTTCCATAAGTCCAGCACGCACATCACGCAACGCATCCTGCTGATGTGGACGGATTTTCTTTTTATCCTCCAGCACAACTTTGCCCTGGGCTGCAAAAGTTTCCCAACGGATCGGACTTTGTTGTATATCGGAAAGATTAATCCGTATAACGGGAATATCCTGCCCCCGTATCATTGTTTCAGCGTTATCACTCCAAGCACTTTCAGTACTATCTATAATAACACGCCGCTTAAATGGAGCTTTCCCTGATGCCGAAATAAAACTATCAATATCTGCTTTTCTAATCCGATATGCTGCATCATAAAATTTACATTGGATTGCCGCAAAACCCTCTCCATCACGAATCTTTGCCACAAGATCGATACCAGTATCATGACCATTCCAATCATTTTCACGAGCCCAATCTTTAAAGGTTTGAACCTTTTCATAACACCCAAACTGAAGAGGATCATGTGTCAGATAAGCAAGAGCAAAACGCTCAAAATACGTACCTTTGTCCCGTTCGGTACGCGCTTCGTCACGATATGTCTGTAAAAGCGATTGCAGCGTCATGCTTCCCCCCAATGAAAAATACTTTCAACTATCGAGTCTAGCCAAACTGGTTAATGCCTATTGTTTCACCCAAAAGACTTTAGATAACTCGATTTACTGAATGAACCGACTATTTAATAATGGAATATGTACTAAGCAAAACAAATGAATAAAGTTTTACTTATCAGCAAAAGAGTGGAATCTGCTTCCTACTCATCTCTGATAAATATCATGTAATCACTTACAAAAATGTAGAGATTTACTTTATTATTTGGGTGAGCTTCTTTTTGATATTTATCTATTGAAAGAGTATAAGTTCATACTCAGAAAGTGCTAAACGCAATTAAAGTATATCATAAAACCAATAATCAGCTATACCAATACACATAACAATAAATGCAGCAATTAACATTCCCAGCAACATGAGCCCATAAGTGCATTCATCTCATTCTCCCTACAAAACTGGATCTTCGTAAAAGCCTATATCTCCGCCGCATAAAGCCATAAAGAATCTTAAAACCAAACGTTACCAATACCAACGCCCCTCCCTTTGCCATACAATTTGTGACAAAAAACAGGGTAACGAATAAACAAAAGGAAAAGAAAAACTATAGAAGACCAACTCGCCTCGTATACCCGTTCGTTTTTTTGAGATATAAGCTGTTTTTCGTTTAAATTTTCTTCTTTTTTATCTTGTTTGTTAACAGATATACACTCCACTTCCCCTCTTAACTTTTAGGTTAAAATCCTAAAGTTATCGCGCCTTGTATTTTGTATAGTTATAAAAATACAAGGGAAATTTATTCATGATACGTTGGGCCGTAAAACGTCATCCTTTAACGTTATATAGAGCACGCTCCACTTAACGAATAAAGCGTTTTCTAAAATGGAACAGCGAATAATGCTAAACTTTTCCCATCCATGTTTCGCTTCATAAACGCTTCTTCCAAGTGGTAAACATCACAACAAATATGCTCCAATTGATAAAGCTTAATCGCGTGAAAGAGCGACAACAGGGTCAAGCCGTGAAGCTTGCCGCGCTGGAGAAAAGCCAAAACATATTCCAATGAGGGTCGAAAAAGTAAGGGATAGGATGATCGAATCAATCGTATAAACCAAGTGGATAGGCGCCTTAAACAGAAGAAATAAACCACCGATAGAAAGCCCAAACAGAATCCCCAAACCACCACCAATGACACAAACCAAAACCGCTTCAATGAGAAACTGCTGCAAAATATCACTTTGGCGTGCACCAACTGCCATACGCACACCAATTTCATTGATCCGCTCAGAAACGGTGACCAGCATAATATTCATCACCCCAATACCACCCACAATCAGGGAAATCGCTGCAATTGAAGAAATTAAAAGTGTTAAGATATGTGTACTCTCCATGATACGTTCACGAAAGAATTCTGAATTTCTAATGAAAAAATCCTCTCCACCATGCCGCATAATGAGAAAACGTTTCACCATGTTTTCCGCTAAATGTGAATCGACATCATCAGCAATCCTAACGGTAATCGCACGAACTTCTGTTGTGCCAAGAAAACGCGTTTGCACTGTTGTATAGGGCAAATAAAGCTGTAATGTATTTGATGTATTTCCATTTGCGTTATTTTGTGAATCAACAACACCAATAATACGTGCTGGAACATTACCCACAAGCACCACTTTGCCAAGGGGGCTTTCATGGCTATGGGGAAAAAGAACAGACAATGCTTCTTTCTCAATCACGAGATCAACCGCCCTATCCTGCACACTTTTTTGATCAAAAAACTGTCCTTTGAAAACCTTAAGCCCCTGTGTCTGAAAGAATTGTTCTCCCACCCCCACAATGACGGCATTGACTTCAACTGCACCAAAACGCACTTTCGAGCTTGTTGAAATCTGAGGTGTTACACCAGAAACATAAGGTAACCCAGACAATGCTTCTGCATCAGCTTCAACAAGAGTTGTTATTTTCTCTGCTTGTGGATCAGAAAAACTTTTGCCAGGTAAAATTGTTAATGTATTAGCACCCAAGCTTTTAAAATTTTCCAAAATTTTCTCTCGTGTACCATTTCCCAAAGCGACCATAGCAATAATCGCCCCAATACCGATAATCACCCCAAGCATTGTTAAAAAAGTTCGCATTCGATGTGCATTCATTGCCAACAAAGCCATAACAAATGCCTCACGAAAACGTTCAACAAAAGACCGAAAAGAGCCAAGCTGTTGTTTAACTTTTAGTGTCTGTTTTTCGTAAAAAGACTGACTATCCGTTTTTATCTTTGCCCCCGCTGCTCTTTTCTTCGCAACCTTTGTCATACTGTCAGCAATAATTTCTCCATCACTGATTTCGATAATACGCTCCGCTCTTTTGGCCACCTGCATATCGTGAGTTACAATGATAATAGTACGACCTTCTTGATGAAGCTCATCCAAAATACGCAACACTTCCTGTCCACTCTGTTTATCCAGTGCACCTGTTGGCTCATCGGCAAGAATAACCTCCGCATTATTCATCAACGCTCGAGCAATAGACACCCGTTGTTGTTGACCACCTGAGAGTTGATTTGGACGATGATTCACCCGATCGCCCATGCCCAAGCGCGTTAAAAGATCTTGTGCACGCTTTTTCCTTGCTTCCACAGCACATCCTGCATAAATAGCCGGAATTTCAACATTCCCAAGAGCTGTCAATTCATTCAACAAATGATAGCGCTGGAAAATAAAACCAAAATGATTGCGCCGCAAAGCCGACAATTCATCAGCTGAAAGAGAGGCTGTTTCTTTCCCTGCAATCCAATAACGACCAGAAGTTGCCCGATCAAGACAGCCTAAGATATTCATTAATGTAGATTTTCCTGAACCAGAAGCTCCCACAATCGCTACCATTTCACCGCGCTTAATGGTAAGATTGATATCCTTCAAAACAGTAACAAATGTTTCGCCCGCTGGAAATTTACGTACAATATTTTCCAACACAAGGACAGCATCTGCTTGGTTTGTGTTCATGGCTTAAATCTCGTCTTCACTATGCACGTCAGAAGGTTCTGGCATCACCCCATCAGGCGAGCCGGTGATAACAACATCACCCTCATTCAGTCCTGAAACAATCTCTGCCATCACTTTATTATTCAAACCAACGCTCACCTGTTTAGTAACCACCTTGTTCCCCCCCTCCAAAACAGAAACCCATGCCTTATGCTCTTTTGTCTCATCGCGTAAAGCATCGCTTGGAACCAACAAAACATTTTGAGCACGCCCTAAGATAATATGAACTTGAGCAGTCATATAGGTTCGCAAAAAATTGTCCGCATTATCAACATGTAAAATTCCGTTATAATAAATAGCTGATGAGATTAAAGCACTAGACCCCCCTACCATACCAGGATTAATACTCACATCAGCACGAATTGCTTCAGGAGCCGGCTCTATCTTTTCTAAAACGCCCTCATAACGACGCTGCGAATTCCCTAAAACTGTAAAATAAAGTGGTTGTCCAGCTTGAACTTTAAGAACATCAGCTTCTGAGATTTGCGCCTTGATCGTCATCTTTGACAAATCGCCCAAAATAACAATTGTTGGCGCCGACTGAACCGCATTCACATTCTGTCCTTCTTCCACAACTGTTGCCAAAACCGTTCCCGCTGAAGGAGCAATGATGCGTGTATAACCTAAATTGACCTCTGCACTATCCACATCAATTTGTGCTTGCACAATCTGCTGTTGAAGTTGAGCAATTTGTGCCTCACGTATTTTTACTTGTGTCGCAGCATCATCGAGATTAGCCCGTGAAACCGCACGTGACTCGATCATTTTTTTCTGACGTGCTAAATTTTTCTGCGCAAGAGAAAGATGGGCTTCTTGTTCTACCAAACTCGCATAATAGTGAGATAATGCTGCTTTTTTTCTTTTTAAATCATTTTCTTGATCTGTAGGATCAATTTCTGCCAAGAGATCGCCTTCTTTCACAACACTCCCAGGAGAAACGCGCATTGACACCACACGCCCTGTTGCACGCGCACCAACAGCCACCAACCGATAAGGACGTACAAGACCAGAAGCTAAAACACTTTCCTCAATATCCCCACGCTTCACCACCGCGGTTATATAAGTTGGGCTAGATGTTCCAAAAACAACAGAACGCAACCATAAAAACAAGAGAAGAAGAAATATAGCAGCTAAAAAGAAAGAAAGTTTTTTGTGTTTTGTAATGAAATTTTTGAGTAGACTTTTTTTCATTTTCCTACCTTTGCACGCGAACGAGGTGCACCATCAACGACTTCCGGACGTGATACATCAACAACGCCATCCCAGCCCCCCCCCAATGCTTTCATCAACGTGATATATTGCGTAACCAAAGAAACACGGCTATCTTTAAGTGCCATTTGTGCAGAATAATAAGAGCGATCAGCGTTTAACAATTCAAGAAAACTGGTATTTCCATTCTCAAAAAGACTCCGTGAAAGTTTTAAGGAATGAAGAGAAGCTTTATTCGCAATGATCAGCTTTTCTAAGCGTTGATGTTCTTTAGTTAATCTTACCAGCGCATTTTCTACATCTTCTAAAGCTCCCAAAACAGCAGCCCGATAAGTAATAAAAGCTTGATCACGCTGTGCACGCGCTACCGCAATAGAAGCCTCAACCTGACCTCCATTAAAAAAAGGAAAACGCAAACCAGGCCCAAAAGACCAACCAATCGTTGAATTTTTCCATAACTGATCTATCGCCGTTGCGGCTGTCGAAATATTACCTGTTAAAGTAAGTGAGGGATAGCGATCTGCTTCACGTTGACCAATCCGCGCTGTCGCTTGCGCATATTGACGCTCTGCCCGTCGTAAATCCGGACGTGTTAACAAAATATCAGCTGGAATTCCTGCTGGTATCGGCCAGTGCGGTTGTGGAATCTTTGTATGCTTAGCATTTTTTTGTAAAAGAGCCTTCAATGCCGTAGGCACACGACCAGTTAAGACAGAAAGACGATGAACGCTCATTGCTAAATTCGCTTCCATCTGTGATATATCTGCTTCTGTATTTGCCATTTGTGCTTGCGCATTTGAAACATCGAGCTCAGAAACATCACCAGCTGTTAATCTAGCACGCATCAATTCATAGGTTTTACGTTGTGATACTGCAATTTGCCGCACAATTAACAATTTCTGTTGCCAACCACGCATTTGTACATAATTTGTTGCCACATCTCCTAACAATGTCACCATGGTAGCGCGCATATCTTCCACAGCCGCATCAAGACCATAACGCGCTGCTTCAACCGCTCGTTTATGCCCACCAAAAAAATCAAGCTCCCAGCTTGCATCAAAACCACTATGATATTGGTTTAACAATGCATCAGACTGTCCAGAATAACTACGGGTTCCTGAAATTGAATTGGACACATTTGGCAAAAGAGTTCCCACAACCTGTCCTAAACCCGCACGTGCCTCACGTACCCGAGCTTTGGCAACAGCAACATTATTATTTCCAGAAATCGCATAATCCATTAATGCATCTAGAACAGGGTCATTCAAACGCCGCCACCATCCGGCAAGCGCAACTGGCTGTCCTACAGTCTGTGCAGATTTTTCTCCCCAAACTGCTGGAACACGAAAAGATGTTTTCTGGTAATTAGGACCAACCATACATCCTGACAAAAGCAAACACAACAAGACACAAGAAAGTAATCCACGAGAAGCGCCCCTTTTGAGATTTCTGATATACATCTAGTCTCCCGCATTCTTTCAGAATCATTATTTAATATTAATACTTTATTTACCTCTTATTTCAAACTTGACGTGAAAAATCAAATACAGTTTGCACAGGAATATGATCTGAAGGGCGTTCCCATCCGCGCGCATCACGAAAAATCGAAAGATCTACAACAAAAGGTGCTAAATCAGGAGAAGACCAAACATGATCAAGCCGCCGTCCATAATCGGTAAATGCCCAATCGCGTGCACGATAACTCCACCATGTATAAAGCTTGGTAGGAGCAGGAATATGAAACCGCATCAGATCAACCCATCCACCTTGACAACACAAGTCCTGTAAACGCTCGGTTTCAATGGGAGTATGGCTTACAACCTTCAACAATTGCTGATGAGACCAAACATCCTCTGCCAAAGGAGCAATATTTAAATCGCCCACCAAAAGAGAAGAAAGACCATCTCCTTGATCCGCACGTATAGAGGACATTTCTTCTAAAAAATCAAGCTTATGCCGAAATTTTTCATTCACATCAGCATCTGGAATATCTCCCCCAGCAGGAACATAAAAATTATGAATCCGCAAGTTTCTCCCATGGGCATCCACAATAACTGAGATATAGCGACAATCTTGGTTTTGGCAAAAGAAACGCTTTTCTACCTTTTTAAAAGGCAAACGAGAAACAATAGCCACCCCGTTATAAGATTTTTGTCCACTCAATGCGATATGCTTATAACCCGCTGCTTCAAAAGCCCCCACTGGAAATAAAGCATCTGGACATTTTGTTTCCTGTAGACACAAAACATCTGCGGAAAAGAGTTCCAAATACTGAAAAACCTGTGCAAGACGCAAACGAATAGAATTAATATTCCAAGTTGCAATACGAAATAACATCCATTTCAATCCCAATGAAACAACACCGCACTATTTCTTCGAAGGAAGTGCAAACATTCCATTAGCGAAACGGACGTCTGTCCGCACATTCATAATCTGCACAGTAGTTTCCAAATTTTGTTGGTCAACAATTGTCCACTGCCGCAAAGCAGAGCCTTTAGAATCAAAAACCATCCTTATTTGCCCTGCCCCAATCGTTTTATCACGCAGAACAATCGTCACAGCCCCTGGATCTTCGCGAAATGCCAACAAGCGCCCAGAAGATATATCAATTTTATCAGCCAACAGAAACTTCATTGGCGTTTGCGAAAGTTGTGAAAAGTTCCAAGTATTCAAAGCCCGATTGTTAATACCTACAAATTGGCCATCTGCAATAATCTGTAAAGGCATTTTCTTATAAATAAAACGAATTTTCCCTGGGCGCTCTAAATAAAATGTCCCTTGGGACATTTTTCCCTTTGGACTAAACTGAATAAAATCACCTGTCATTGTTTTGATTGCCGCAAAGTGATTTACAACATTTTGCGCCTTTATCACTTTATTAGACGCTTGCGAAAAAACAGGAAAAGTTAAACACCAAAAGATAATAATTCCCACCAACCCAAAGACTCTTCTTTGCGGAAAAAAAGACGTTTTCATAAAAAATGCTCCCAAGCAATGTTTAATTGACTTTATAATTTATAACTTAAGTGATCAACGATGAATAAATACCCTTCTTTATAAAATAAAGATATTGTTTGAAAAAAATATCAAAATATTTTTAACAGTATTCTTCTTCGACAATCTCCAAAACTTTTTGCTTACCCATATCATTTACTAGACTAATAATGCCTTCTCCTTCCATCTTTTCAATCAATGTTGCGGCACGGTTATAACCAATACCTAAACAATGTTGAATATGAGAAGTTGAAGCACAATAGCAACAGCTTGACTATAGGGATCATCTGCTAAAGAAAAAGCCAAAGAAACATCCTTCTTTATTGCCTGCGGTATCGTTTCCAAATAATCAGTCTGCGTTTAAATTTCCGAAGGCATTCAAATTTCCCGCTTTTCTGCTGATTTTCTAAACGCATAATATATTCTTTATATATTCTTTCCCACCCCTAATCTGTGAAGCAATATAAATTATAGTCAATACATAACGGATTAAGTACTAAACATATATTGCTCGCGAACCTGAAAACTCCTTTAAGTGGCAAAAATGCTTTTTTGACTTCCTTCCAATCCAAAAGAATAAAAATTTTCACCCGAACCAGTCTGTAAACAGTTTGGAGTTTAGCAGATTTCACTTGGCTTCCCACCCCATATGATTCATCTATATAAGGCTCCACAGATAAGCCTTGCCCCTAAATATTTAGAGCGCACTTAAAAAGACACTTAAATATCAAGCCTTACATGCTTTTATACCCCTACACTCGCAATAACATTATTTTATACCAAGATATTGATTTATAATAAATTATCTTTTTAACTTAAATCATAACGCCAAATACAGGAAGATTCTCTCATCACATACTCTCTCATATTGAATCAATTCAAATCATTTGCTTGCACGTTACAAGCAAGGTTGGTGTATGGATAAAAGTTATATAAGATAAAGAATCCCCTTATAAAGAGTCTCAAGTGCCAAGGAGCTATCGCAAATCGAGAACTGGTATATGAAAATACAGACTTTCTACGATACAGTAGGATAAACACTTGTTTTATAAGATGTTATAGAAAGCAACTATAAAGATTTTTCAAAAGCGTTCTTCTTCGGCAGGCACTAAAATTTCTCGTTTCCCTGCGTGATTTGCTGGACTAATGATACCTTCTTCTTCCATCCTCTCAATCAATGTAGCAGCACGGTTATAACCAATGCCTAAACGGCGTTGAATATAAGAAGTCGAAGCCTTACGATCACGAAGCACAATAGCAACAGCTTGGCTATAGGGATCATCTTCTGAAGGAGAAGCTAAAGAAACATCAGCACCATCCTCTTCAACTTCTTGCGTAATTGTTTCCAAATAATCAGGTCGTGCTTGCGCTTTGAGATGCGCAACAACCTGCTCCACTTCATCATCTGCAACAAAAGGACCATGCACACGTTGAACACGTCCTCCTCCCATCATAAAGAGCATATCTCCTTGTCCCAATAATTGCTCAGCCCCCTGTTCGCCCAAAATTGTTCGGCTATCGATTTTTGAACTTACAGAAAAAGAAATACGTGTAGGAAAATTGGCTTTGATCGTCCCAGTAATAACATCGACAGAAGGACGCTGCGTCGCCATAATCACGTGGATACCGGCAGCACGTGCCATTTGTGCCAAGCGTTGAACCGCGCCTTCAATGTCTTTACCAGCAACCATCATCAAATCAGCCATTTCATCAATAATGACAACAATATAGGGCATAGGACTAAAATCAAGTGTTTCCGTTTCATAAAGAGGCTCACCGGTCTCGCGATCAAATCCAACTTGAATTGTCCGCGCCATTGTCTCTCCCTGACTTGCTGCTTCCCTAAGACGTGCATTAAACCCATCAATATTACGAACGCCTAATTTTGACATTTTACTATAGCGCTCTTCCATTTCACGAACAGCCCACTTTAAAGCAATCACGGCTTTTTTAGGATCTGTCACCACGGGTGTTAATAAATGAGGAATGCCATCATAAACCGAAAGCTCAAGCATTTTCGGATCCACCATAATGAGACGACATTGTTCAGGTGTCATACGATAAAGCAATGATAAAATCATTGTATTGATAGCAACAGACTTTCCCGATCCTGTTGTACCAGCAACCAAAAGATGGGGCATTTTTGCTAAATCTGCAATAACAGCTTCCCCCCCGATTGTCTTACCTAAAGCAAGTCCTAGCTTTGCTTTGCTGTCAATAAATTCTTGCGCCTGCAACATTTCTCGTAAATAAACCATCTCACGCTTTGCATTAGGCAATTCTATTCCAATCACATTGCGTCCTGGAACCACCGCAACACGCGCTGAAATCGCACGCATCGAGCGTGCAATATCATCTGCCAAACCAATAATACGGGAAGACTTAATGCCAGCAGCCGGTTCAAATTCATACAAAGTCACCACCGGTCCAGGACAAGCATCAATAATTTGCCCTTTAACTCCAAAATCTAACAAAACCCCTTCAAGTTCCTGAGAATTTGCTCTTAAAACAGCAGGAGAAAGTTTTGCATCTCTAACAGACGGCGGTGGAACCGAAAGATAATCTACAAGAGGAAGAACAAAACCACCATTTGAAGAAGCTGTTAAAGACTTTCGATTTTTAACAGAAGAAACATAGGTTTTATTTTGATTTTCCTCACACTTTACTTTTTCACCCAAAAAAGTTGGCTCAATCCGATCAAATGGCTTTCCTTGCACCTTACTCTGAAAACGCCTTTTGAAACAGAAAAAACGAAAGAAACGCGCTTGTAAAAAATAAAAAAGATGTAAAAGAGCGCCAAAAGTTGTCGCAAAAAAACCATGATTTTCACGATCCTCCTCTGCGGCATATTCCGTATCTTCTTCCAATTCAAAAATTGGATTAACGATTTCGTCTTTGGGAATGCTTTTTTCTTTTCTTTTCTTTGTTCGACGCCGCCATATCACATTGCCAGCAAAAGCAGCAGTGAAAAAACCTAAAAGAATAAAAACAACACTGAAAAACACCGTGTAAAGAGGAGAAAGAAAAAGAGGAAAAACTGAAGAAGCAACACTTAAAGCTTTATCTCCTAAAACCCCTCCCAATCCCATTGGCAATGGCCAATAAGTAAAAGAAGCAACAGGTGACATAAGGGCAAAAGCAATTAAAAAACAAATCGTTGATAGCGCCCATAAAAAAAAGCGCAAAGTCAAATTGTAGATATTCTTTTGCGCCAACAAGAGAAAAGACCAAAATAATGGCGGTAACAAAACAGCAAGACTTGCCAAGCCAAAAAACTGCATAATAAAATCTGAAAAAATTGCCCCCATCCACCCCATAAGGTTTGTAACCTCATTTGTACTTGCATGGGTTAAAGATGGATCCTCAACATTCCACGTCGCCAAAGCAAATACACAAAAAATAATAAAGCCCAAAAGCCCAAGCCCAATAAATACCCCTATCTGACGTAAAAACATCTCAATAAGACGCGAACCTTGAGAATTTCGCACTTCTAATGAATCATAAGGAGAAGAACTTCGGTGCATCTATCAATTCCAAATACAAAACTTTCATATTTTAAAGAGTTATAACTCTCTCTCGTAAAAAAGGATGAAGCTTAAACTCTGTGCCAATCTGTAAACAAATAACCTGTAAACAATCCGGCTTTTTATCTAGTCTAGCGCATTCTACCTTCTAACCACTTCATATCACTCATACATCACCACCCTAAGAGACTATCCTTCATAAGGCGCACAAAAAGCTCTCGCTGAATATTTTATCACACGATCAACCAAAAAACACCTCATGTGTAAAGTTTTACATGGGTCCTATAGGCACCTCCTAAACAGACGATGTTTTTTACGCTACATCATGATAACGGCAAAATATGAATACTGTTTTAACCATCACGAATGAACACAGTTTTTTATTTATCATACTAACTAAATGTCCCCTTCAGGACAGGCATACTAAAGTAATTCATACAACTTAAAAAATACACGACCATCTTTGGTTATTTTTAGTTTTCTTTTTTATCAACCAAGTGTAAAAAGAATTGAAGAGGACATTCAAAAAAGCTTATCCGATAAATCTGTAAAATGAATCACATAAATGATTAAGCAGAAGAACTCTGAAAAACCAATCTGTCATCAGATTGGTGCCAAAAAGAAACCTCGTTTTGTAAAGTAGAAAGAAAAGTAAACGTTAAGATATTTTAGGCAATTTAAAAAGATATTCTTTTTTAAAAAAAGCAAACTGTAAACAATGGAAGAAGTATTGTGTGTTCTAATCGCAATAAAGACGTACAACCCAATAAAAAAATTAAATCTCATAAAACTAAACAATGTGATCTGCTCATTGCAGGAGGGGCAGCTGTCGGTTTAACCCTAGCGATAGCACTCAAACAAACAGCCCCTAATCTGAAAATAAAAATCGTTGATGCTGCTCCACAAGGAGATACTCCTGCTTCTAACATACGAGCCATTGCCCTTGCTGCTGCTTCTATTCGTATGTTAAAACAATTACAATGTTGGGAACCTATAAAACCCTATGCGCAACCCATTCATTCAATGATCATCACAGACACAAGCACAAGTGATCCTGTCAAACCCACCCTTTTAACCTTTGAAGGCGATATTAACCCTGGTGAGCCCTTTGCTGCTATGGTAGAACATAGAGAACTCATCAACACTTTAAAAAAACGTGTCAAAGATCTCAATATTCCTGTTATTGCAAACAAGCGTGTCATTGATTTTCATCAAGAAGACCAACATAAAACCGTCACTTTAAATAATGAAGAGGTTTGGCAAACAAAATTGCTTATTGCAGCCGACGGAGCCCATTCGAAATTACGCCAAAAAGCAGGTCTTAAAAACTTTTCTCATCCCTATAAACAAACAGCAATCATCTGCACAGTTGAACATGAAAAACCCCATAATGGTCAAGCAATTCAACATTTTTTACCTGCCGGTCCTTTTGCTCTTCTCCCTCTCAAAGGCAACCGATCTGCCATTGTGTGGAATGAAGATCATAAAACTGCGCAATATTATCTCAAAGCTAATGCCCTTATTTTTGAAACAGAACTCGAAAGACGCATTGGCCATCGATTAGGCAAACTCTCTTGGAATGGCGAACGTCAAGCTTTTCCTTTAAGTCTTTCTTTAACACGTCAATGCGTTAAACCACGTTTTGCTCTCGTTGGCGACGCCGCCCATACCATCCACCCCATTGCAGGACAAGGACTCAATTTAGGATTACGCGATAGCGCTGCCCTCGCTGAAGTGATTATTGAAGCAGCACGACTAGGTCTTGACATTGGCTCCCTCACTGCTTTAGAGCGCTATCAAAGCTGGAGACGTTTTGAAGTTGTCCGTATGGCTTTAAGCAATGATTGGCTTAATAAACTCTTTTCTAATGATAGCCTTCTTTTACGGATGCTCCGCGATACCGGCCTTGGTATCGTTAATCAAGCGCCAAAAATAAAAAAATACTTCATTCAAGAAGCTGCCGGTCTCACTCCCAATGCCCCACGTCTTCTACACGGCTTCCCACTTTAAGCAAAAATTCATCCTATTTCACTTTTTTACAACCTTTGCCTTCCTCCTTCAAAGAACAAAAAATTCCTATCTCATCCAATCTGTTTACAAACCAGATTCCTGTCGAGTAATTTTCTCTTGACTTCCTCCTCCCATATTTCACTTAACATAAGACTCGACAAGCGAGTACATTCTAAGAATATTCACCACGCACTGAAAAATAATGTCTCAAAGAGGTTGCCTTATATCACCACACCTTAAAAGAAGGCATTTCACGTCATAACGAAATAAACAAGACTTTTTAGCACACAACATTTTATTTATAATAATAAATTCATTGTTCTCATATTGAGTAAGAAATCTAACGATCATAAAATACCCTTATTTCAAATCTCTCTCATGTTGAAGCAATCAAAATCATTCACTTGCACATCACGAACGAGAGTGTCGTATAAATAAAAAAAATTAAACAAAGCAATAAAAAAAACCTCCCTCTCTCAAGAACTAAGGACTTTAGCAATATTGGAGGCGAGTAAAGTGTATAAGGACGCCGGCTTATATTTTTTATTGAAATAAAAGCTGGTGTACAAAAATGGATTTTATGTAATCATAGGGACTTTCACGTTATACTATTCACGAAAAGCATCATAAAATAAGCTTCGTTGCATTGAAAAATTTTTCTTTTAAAACAAGCGCGTAAATTGGTAACACAACTGTATCCCGTTTGAGGTATTCTATTCCTCAGACAAACCCTTTAACTTATTGTGGAATACCACACAATTTTAGAAAAAATATTCCGATATATAACAAAGTGTTCCGTAATCTATACCATCACACAAAATTGTAAACGTGCATATCACCCCCCTATTTCACACCATAAAAGAAGATAAACCGCAATAGAATGGCTTAATCCTTTTATTTTCAAATACGCTCTTTATTCATAATTCATTATTCATAAATGCTCATAAATGAATTTTAATCACAAACGCTCAGAAATATGTCATAAATTCTATAAAACTCATAACAGCCATAGAGATTTTTCATTTCCTACACACTCACTCATCTCAACTAAACGAACGATAAATCGATAAATAAAGTAAATGCCTCATATATAATCTTACAGAAAAAAGACCAAACAAAATCTATAACATCAGGCTTGTTTTACAGAACAATATTTCAAAAATATAAGTATGCTAATTTATTAACATATTAATTGATAAAATTATCATTTTACATATTGAGTGAAAATCCCTATGCAATAAATCATTCTCATTTCGACCATTTTTGTAAAGAGTCAATAAAACTATAAAAAGAAGTAAAATATCCCCCTCTCTCAAATGCCAAAAGCAATTACAATATTTTAATCCGGCATCATCATTATGCTTGCCAGATTATAACAACAAGACTTTTTCACTTAAATACATTTGTTCATGCCCCCTATCATTTTATTTGATCACTCAATACTTTAATATATTTGTTCAGTATGTTTATACAATCAAATTACCCAAAAGAGCATACTTCTTGCATTTACATTCCCTAGTATTCCCTTATCTTGTAAATATCGCACACGTATTATGTTACTTCAAGTTCATCAAGTGTATACCCATTCTCCAACCACTCTTTAATCCACTTAGGTCTACGTCCACGCCCATTCCATAATTCCCATTGGTTATTAGGATTTCTATAATGGCGCTCTTTGCTCACAAGATCAGCGATATCAATTCCATGGGCATTAGCAATTTCAAGAATTTTTCGTCGCGCATTTTGCTTTTCCTTTGCTTGCCGTTTTTTTAATTCCACATCGATTTGTGTACGCATCTCTTGTAGTTCATCAAAATTCATATTTTTGAGATCATTCACCTTAATTACTCCCCTTGCAAAAAAGAATTTTTTTCTTGCCATATTTTAAACACAATTATAGACAATTTCTGTCCATTTATTATCGAAATTAAAATTACGATGCATATATCACTTTGACGGAGATGTGCTTTGGACCACAAAGAACTGTTTATTGGTACATCAATTACCATCACTGCATCTTTTTTCAGCTCAATCGCTGAAACTACTAAATGCAGTGCTCAAACGCCATCACACCTCTCTGACTCTCATGAATCAGTAGTCAAAAGTAAATATAAATCGTCACTCTATAAGTTATGGCAATACGCAACAAAGAACAAGCCCTCTCTGTATAATGATAGTGTAGTTCATTATGACAATAAAACCTTCCCTCATACACAACGGCTTTTTACTTCGTATAAATTTTTTTTGAAAAGATTTTTGCAACTAGAGAATTATGTAAAACAAGCAACCTCAATACAGTATCAAAGATTATTATTTTTTAAAAGCAGCGCCTTTTTTCGTGGTTCCAATAATATTGGTTGGCGTAATGTGCTCTATTTTATCCCACACTTTTATCTTGTTGGTTGGATACTCGCATATATTAGAAATATTTTTAGAAGAGAACAAAACAATAATCACAAGGAATATTCTAAGCTAAACAATCTCGTTCTGCAAATTTATAAAATCAAAAAACAACGAGAAAATGCACCACAAAGAATGAGCATTTGTATTAATAAAATTCTTCATAATAAGGTGTATTGCTAATGATTGTTTCAGATTTCACATTTTTTGCTGCTACATACATATCCAATACGCCCCCCATAACATTTTCAGTTATCGCCGAACAAGAAGCGCGGGACAATGTCTACGTAACAGATGATAAAGATAACTTCTTCTATCGATCATCTCAGCTTAAGGAAACAATCGCAACAACTGAACAGAGAGAACATAATTTTAACATAATTTTAGGGCAAATTGGTGTTGGAAATGTGAAATTGTTTTCTCTTTTTGATGCATTTGATTTTTGCGGAAATCTTACAGCTGTACAAAACGCTCTAACTTACTGCTATGAACAAAAAACATCAAAGTGCATCTTTGAGAAAGCGACTTTGCAATCTGTGCTAAATTTCTACAACACAGAAAACTCAAACCACACCTCTATACAAAAAGTTACTTCATATATTGGAGTAAAAGCTGCTGTACGAGAAAATGAAGATTTGCAGGAGCCTGTAAAGCTTAAAAAAGAAGAACTAGAACAGGCAACTAACGTAGATTCTCTTCCTCTCTCTTCAAAAGGAGAAGAAGATGCATTTACACATAAAGAAAGTGGCACCAACGATGCTTTTTCGATTGAAGATTTTTCTTCATCGAGAAAATCGCAGAGTGACAACTGATATTTTCACGAAACTCTAGAATTTTGATAGGATATTATAATGAAAGGTAGATAAGAAAATGTTAAAGCTCTAATTAGTAAGATTGGACAAAATCTCTTCTAATTGAGGGCAAAGATAATGAAAATGATAGAACAAAACAGCGTTGACATAGCATTTAGTCAAAAAGCAGCACGTGAGATTACAGTCGTGATGCTTTCAGAAAGAGAATGGTATTTTACGTTTATTTCCGATGATCCAATCACCGGAAAGCCAAATAAATATACGTTACTTACACAAAGAGGAAAACTAAGAACTTGGGCTGATCCAAAATATCTCTTTAAGTTTCTTCATGAACGAGGGGTCATTTGTGGGAGTTTTAATCTTAATCAGGATAAACAACATGAAACAATTAAATATTCTTCACACAACAGCTCGTAATAAAATTGCTGCATTTTCTGCAGCTTTAACTGTGTTTTTTATGGCCAGTTCTGCTCATGCACAAGCCCAAGCAACAACTTTAACAAAAGCATCAGACGCTCTAACAGCTTTACAGACAGACTTAAAAGTTATTATCCCTATCGCTGCTGCTGTTATACTGTTGTGCTTAGCAATTGGTTATGCAGGGCGTTACATCGGAAAAGATACATTTGTGAGGTGGGCAATCGGTGTTGTCATCGCAGGTTCTGCAACCCAACTTGTTACTATGCTATTTAAACCATAATGGTGTTAATTGCAAATCGTAAACACAATATGTTTATTTGTATAAAAATATTATAGAGTGAAATATGCAAAAATTAATTAATCTCAAATCGAAAAGTAACAACAAAATCATCGCAATTTCTGCAGCTATGACTGCGCTCTTTATGAATAGTTCTGCTTATGCCCAAAAAGCAGCCGTTTTAACAAATGCATCGGACGCTCTAACAGCTTTACAGACAGATTTAAAAGTGATTATCCCTATCGCTGCTGCTGTTATACTGTTGTGCTTAGCAATTGGTTATGCAGGACGCTACATCGGAAAAGATACATTTGTACGGTGGGCAATTGGAGTCGTTATCGCAGGTTCTGCAGCCCAACTTGTTTCAATGCTATTTAAAGCATAATGGCGTTAATTATAAATTATAAAATACAATATGTTTATTTGTATAAAAATATTATCTAGATTTTAATAAGAGTGAAATATGCAAAAATTAATTAATCTCAAATCGAAAAGTAACAACAAAATCATCGCAATTTCTGCAACTATGATTGCGTTATTCATGGATAGTTCTGCTTATGCCGCTAACGCAACGGTTTTAACAAATGCAGAGAAAGCTTTAGGAGATTTACAGGGCGATATTCAAAAAATTATACCTATTGCTGCTGCTATTATACTGTTGTGCTTAGCAATTGGTTATGCAGGACGCTA
>NZ_JBHIMX010000003.1:0-4654 GCF_042194435.1 Bartonella sp. LB28NMGDW | reverse complement strand
TTATAGAGTGAAATATGCAAAAATTAATTAATCTCAAATCGAAAAGTAACAACAAAATCATCGCAATTTCTGCAGCTGTGACTGCGCTCTTTATAAATAATTCTACTTATGCCCAAGCAACCGTTTTAACAAAAGCGGAGACAGCTCTACAGGATTTACAGAAAGACTTAAAAGTGATTATCCCTATCGCTGCTGCTGTTATACTGTTGTGCTTAGCAATTGGTTATGCAGGGCGTTACATCGGAAAAGATACATTTGTGAGGTGGGCAATCGGTGTTGTCATCGCAGGTTCTGCAACCCAACTTGTTACTATGCTATTTAGACCATAATGGCGTTAATTGTAAATAATACAACACAATACGTTTATACGATAGATAGTCAGTATTATTGTTGTGTCCTCTACAACAAAACTTACTACAATACTATTGAAAGGTAATTCATGAATCAGTATAATACGTAATGTTTTTAACATCCATCGATTATAGGTGTGTGCCAGTAATAATGTAGTCATACTAAAAAAAGGAATATTATTTATAGCAACTTTAATCAAAAGGGGATAAAGGATATGAAACAATCAAATACCTTTCAAGCGAAGGCGTGCAACAGGATTAATGTTATTATTATCACTTCAATAATGTTATTAATAACGAAATCTGCATATGCTCAGACGGAAACTGAAAGCTTGGATGCCTTCATAGGAATGCAATATGGATTAAGTATACTTATTCCTATCGTCGCCATCATTATTCTTTTATTTCTTTTGCTTATTTATATATTTCGCATCATCGCAAGAGCTACATTTATGCGATGGGCATTCAGTGTCATTATTGCTGGTGCAGCCTTTTATATTAGCCACATATTATTTTACCTCCACTGACAAGAGCACCCTATGAAATCACAAGAAAAAAAAGAATTCCCCCTATTCAAAGGAGCAACACGTGTTCCAACAATATGGGGTGTCCCCATGATGCCATTTATCGTTATGGTTATGGGGGTTGCTGTTATTGCTATGACAGTAAGTATCTTTTTGTGGATTATAGCACCTCCATTATGGTTCATTATGGTGCAAATTACTAAAAACGATGATAAGGCATTTCGTATCTGGTGGTTATGGATCGATACTAAATTTCGCAATCGAAACAAAGGTTTTTGGGGCGCATCAAGTTATAGTCCCTCTGATTACAGTAAAAGGAGATAAACATGACAGTTGTTGAAAGTAGCAAACGCCTTGCATCAGAGACACCTGTAAGCCTATTTCTGCCTTATTCACATCATATTACAGATACGATTATCTCTACTAAAAATGCGGAATATTTATCGATTTGGAAGATTGACGGGCGTTCACATCAAAGCGCTTCAGAAGAAGATATCTTTCAATGGATAAAAGAGCTTAATAATACTCTACGGGGTATTTCATCAGCCAATTTATCATTTTGGACACATATTGTGCGCCGCCGTGTTTATGAATATCCTGATTCAACATTTGATCAAATGTTTTGCTATCAACTTGATGAAAAATATCGGCAAAGCTTTACTGGTTATAATTTGATGGTCAATGATTTATATCTGACTGTCATTTTTCAGCCGATAGCGGATAAAATTATGTCGTTCTTTTCTCAACATGAACGTGAAACGCTTGACCAAAAAAAGATGCGACAAGACTCATGTATCAAAGAACTCAATGACATCAATCGTACTTTAGGCCAATCTTTAAACCGTTACGGTGCAGAACTTCTTGGTGCTTATGAAAAAAATGGACATGCTTATTCTTCTGCACTTGAGTTCCTTGGAATGCTTGTCAATGGTGAATATCGCCCCATGCCAATTTGCCATGACCGTTTTGCTGACTATATGTCTATCAATCGACCTTTTTTCTCAAAATGGGGTGCTCTTGGTGAACTGCGAACAACCAGTGGAATGCGTCGATTTGGAATGCTGGAAGTTAAAGAATATGATGCAACAACCAAACCGGGACAATTAAATGTTTTGTTGGAAAGTGACTTCGAGTTCATATTGACACAGAGCTTTTCGGTGCTTTCTCGACATGCTGCTAAAGACTATTTACAACGGCATCAGCGTAACCTTATTGATGCACGAGATGTGGCAACGAGCCAAATTGAACAAATTGACGAAGCACTAAACCAGCTTATCAGCGGGCATTTTGTCATGGGAGAACATCACTGCACATTGACTATCTATGGTGATACAATTCAACAAGTTCGCGACCATATGGCCAAAGCGAGTGCAGCATTACTAGACGTTGCACTACTCCCCAAACCTGTAGACTTAGCGATAGAGGCTGGCTATTGGGCACAACTTCCTGGCAATTGGAAATGGAGACCACGTCCTGCTCCGATTACATCATTAAACTTTTTATCATTTTCATCTTTTCATAATTTTATGTCAGGAAAACCCACTGGTAACCCATGGGGCCCAGCCGTCACAATTCTTAAAACAACCAGTAAAACACCGCTTTATTTCAACTTTCATGCCTCCAAACTTGAAGAGGACTCAACAGATAAACGTTTGCTCGGTAATACCGCACTTATCGGACAATCTGGTTCCGGTAAAACCGTGTTACTCGGCTTTTTGTTAGCACAAGCACAAAAATTTAAGCCGACAACTGTTGTTTTTGATAAAGATCGTGGCATGGAAATTGCCATTCGGGCGATGGGTGGAAAATATTTAACATTCAAGCCAGGCAGGAGAAGTGGTTTCAATCCTTTCCAACTCCCACCCACACAAGAAAATCTTATTTTTCTGAAACAATTTGTTAAAAAATTGGCAGAAGCTGGTGGTGAGGTCACGCATCACGACGAGGAAGAAATTAACAAAGCGGTTATGTCTGTTATGGGCAGTAACATTGACCAATCACTCCGTCGTTTGTCCTTTCTGGTACAATTTTTACCAAATCCGCGTTTAAGTGATTATAATGCTCATCCTTCTGTTCATGCTCGCTTACTAAAATGGTGTGAAGGTGGTGATTATGGATGGTTGTTTGATAATCCCCATGATGCTCTTGATCTCTCAACACATCAAATTTACGGCTTTGATATCACGGAATTTTTAGATAATTTTGAAACTCGCACTCCAGTGATGATGTATTTGCTTTACCGCACAGAAGGCATGATTAGCGGACAGCGATTTATGTATATCTTTGATGAGTTTTGGAAGCCTTTGCAAGATCCGTACTTTGAAGATTTAGCGAAAAATAAACAAAAGACTATCCGTAAACAAAATGGTATTTTTGTTTATGCAACACAAGAGCCTAGCGATGCCTTGGAAAGTAATATTGCCAAAACACTCATTCAACAGTGTGCAACTTACATTTTTCTAGCCAACCCCAAAGCAAACTATGAAGATTATACAAAAGGCTTTAAACTAACAGATACTGAATTTGAACTCGTTAAAGGACTTGGTGAGTTTAGTCGCCAATTCCTCATTAAGCAGGGTGATCAATCTGCGCTTGCAGAACTGAATCTTGGTAAATTCCATCTGACACGCGATGGAAAAACCATCGAACACGACTTTAGTGACGAGCTCTTGGTGTTATCAGGTACACCTGATAACGCAGAATTAGCCGAAAGCATTATCGCGGAAGTTGGTGATGATCCAGCAATATGGTTACCAATTTTCTTACAGCACGCAAAAAATGACAGGAGGGAAACATGAAAAAAAAGGTCATTTCAATAGCAATTGTAATAACTTTAGGGATTTCAAACCCAGCAATGGCTTGGGTTTGGGGCGCTGGAGCAGCAGATTTGTCGGCATCAGTTCCGACGACGTGGCCCAATTTTTTTGGAGGTTCATCTTCGAATACATCAACGCCTAAAAAACCTTCACAACCTGATACCCAACTTCTCGATATGCTAAAAAAACAACTTGAGAAAACAAAAAAGATATACGAGTCTATAACGGGAAGCCAAAAGTTCGACACTAAAAAACTTAAAAATGCACAAACAGATCACAGCAGTTTTTTTCTCAAAAATCCAGAAACGCTCTACAATAGAAATGAATCTTCAGCGCTATCTACATCACTTAAAAAGATTTTAAAAGAAGAAGAAATTCCTATCTCTGTCCATGAATCTAGCAGTTTTATCAACGATCGTATTCAATATGCAGCCATCACTGATAAAGCCGTAAGTTTAAAGACTTTTGAAGAAGCAAATAATCGTTTTCAGCAAATTGAAGAACTATTAAATGAAATCAAGACAACAAAAGATCTAAAAAGTATTGCTGAGTTACAAGCACATATAATTGGAATGCTCGCTAAGCTACAAAATGAAACAGCAAAACTACAAATGGTCACACATTTACGCAACGCTGAACATGCACTTATTAAACAGCAGAAGGACAAACATAACATAAAAATTTTGAATAGTAAAAACGCGAAAATGCCTACCATAAGATTTATTAGATAAAGCTTTTTATAACAATATTTCGTTGTATTATTTTTCTTGTATGCTCGTAAAAAGCAAAAGTTAATGCATAATATTCAGTTATCTCTCATAAACTGAAAAGGTCTACGAAATTTAATTCTATCCTAAAAAGCTCAACGAAAAATGCTTAAAAAGCATATAAAAAGTTGAAAATTCATTAAAGAGGAATTCCATGGACTTTACAGTGTTCACGCAACTTTTCACTAAAATTGATC
>NZ_JBHIMX010000029.1:0-2500 GCF_042194435.1 Bartonella sp. LB28NMGDW | reverse complement strand
CTCTTCATTGAGTAAGTGGTAGCGGAGCGTTCCGTAAGCCTGTGAAGGGAGACTCGTGAGAGCTCCTGGAGGTATCGGAAGTGAGAATGCTGACATGAGTAACGATAAAGGGAGTGAGAGACTCCCTCGCCGAAAGTCCAAGGGTTCCTGCTTAAAGTTAATCTGAGCAGGGTGAGTCGGCCCCTAAGGCGAGGCCGAAAGGCGTAGTCGATGGGAACCACGTTAATATTCGTGGACCTGTGGGTAGTGACGGATTGCGTATATTGTAAGATCTTATTGGATTGATCTTGCAGTGAAGCAGTTCCAGGAAATAGCTCCCACATATAGACCGTACCCCAAACCGACACAGGTGGACTGGTAGAGAATACTAAGGCGCTTGAGAGAACTACGTTGAAGGAACTCGGCAAATTGCACGCGTAACTTCGGAAGAAGCGTGACCCTTTAGCGGGCAACCGTTAGAGGGTGGCACAGACCAGGGGGTAGCGACTGTTTACCAAAAACACAGGGCTCTGCGAAGTCGCAAGACGACGTATAGGGTCTGACGCCTGCCCGGTGCTGGAAGGTTAAGAGGAGATGTGCAAGCATTGAATTGAAGCCCCAGTAAACGGCGGCCGTAACTATAACGGTCCTAAGGTAGCGAAATTCCTTGTCGGGTAAGTTCCGACCTGCACGAATGGCGTAACGACTTCCCCGCTGTCTCCAACGTAGACTCAGTGAAATTGAATTCCCCGTGAAGATGCGGGGTTCCTGCGGTTAGACGGAAAGACCCCGTGCACCTTTACTATAGCTTTACACTGGCATTTGTGTCTGTATGTGTAGGATAGGTGGTAGACTTTGAAGCAGGGGCGCTAGCCTTTGTGGAGTCATCCTTGAAATACCACCCTTACCGATATGGATGTCTAACCGCAGTCCGTTATCCGGATTCGGGACCGTGTATGGTGGGTAGTTTGACTGGGGCGGTCGCCTCCTAAAGAGTAACGGAGGCGCGCGATGGTAGGCTCAAAACGGTCGGAAATCGTTTGTTGAGTGCAATGGCATAAGCCTGCCTGACTGTGAGACTGACAAGTCGAGCAGAGTCGAAAGACGGTCATAGTGATCCGGTGGTCCCGTGTGGAAGGGCCATCGCTCAACGGATAAAAGGTACGCCGGGGATAACAGGCTGATGACCCCCAAGAGTCCATATCGACGGGGTTGTTTGGCACCTCGATGTCGACTCATCGCATCCTGGGGCTGGAGCAGGTCCCAAGGGTATGGCTGTTCGCCATTTAAAGCGGTACGTGAGTTGGGTTCAGAACGTCGTGAGACAGTTCGGTCCCTATCTGCCGTGGGTGTTGGAATATTGACAGGATCTGTCCCTAGTACGAGAGGACCGGGATGGACGTATCTCTGGTGGACCTGTTGTGGCGCCAGCCGCATAGCAGGGTAGCTATATACGGAAGGGATAACCGCTGAAGGCATCTAAGCGGGAAACCCACCTGAAAACGAGTATTCCCTGAGAACCGTGGTAGACCACCACGTTGATAGGTCAGGTGTGGAAGTGTGGTAACACATGAAGCTTACTGATACTAATCGTTCGATCGACTTGATCGTTCTCATTTCCTATATCCATTCTTAAATTATAAAAATTTCCAGCTTCTCATCATTCATGCTTTTTGCTGACTTGGTGGTTATGGCGGAGTGAACGCACCCGATCCCATCCCGAACTCGGCCGTGAAACGCTCCAGCGCTGATGGTACTTTGCCTTAAGGCACGGGAGAGTAAGTCGCCGCCAGGTCTGCTAAAGGCATGATAGATAACAATTCAAAAATAAAAATGTAATCAGATCAATGCTCAATACTCAGAGTAGACAATAAAAAAATCTTGTTCTAAAATATGTGACGCGGGGTGGAGCAGCCCGGTAGCTCGTCAGGCTCATAACCTGAAGGCCGCAGGTTCAAATCCTGCCCCCGCAACCAATGTTCCAAAACTAATAACTTCCATAAAAATCAAATCACATCTAAACATCACTCTGCAACCATAGTAGAACGTGAAAATATAAAAATGTACGTAAGCGAAAATGTTATAGAATAACCCTTCACTCAAACTTCCCCCTTTAGCTGTATAGGCTTAGGGCTTTTTAGAAATTGCGAGAGCACTATGGAAGAAGAATAAAACGTACAAACTGCCTAAAAAACTATAAAAATATGACAAGGGGATGGGGTGGCTTGAAAATATTCCCTCTCTAAAAAATGCAATGCCCCATATAGACATGCCACTTGCTGCTGTTTGTTCACAATAGAGTGCAAAAAATAGCGCTTAACCTAGATTCCTCTCAAAAATTCTCTGATGCCTCTCAAAGTAACTTGAAAAAAAGCTCTTGTTCATCCGTAGCTGGTAGTAGAAGTTATGTATCCATTGCAGTAGAATCTTGGTTTTTATCAGGTTTGCTAACTTGTGTATCGGAACAGACAGAAAAAAAACGTAAGGGTGGTTCTGTATCTGCTGTCATTCTCTTATCGTT
>NZ_JBHIMX010000028.1:0-7139 GCF_042194435.1 Bartonella sp. LB28NMGDW | reverse complement strand
ACCCAGCAATTGCCATCATGGGATAAGTTACTTTCATTTTCAATAAAACCGCCGAGGTCCCCCGCCTTAACATCATCAAAATCTCTTAGAGCACGTATACGGTGTAAAGTAAGACCATCAAAAGTGAATTTTTCATTGGTAAATTCGTATTTTTTTGCAGGCTCTTGTTGATTAACAGGCGCGGTTTCATTTGCAATATTAGAGATAACGGGGGTGTTGTTTGATATAGTTGTCATAATTAAAACCTTGTCGTAATTAAATTTTCTATTGACAACCCTATAAGGGCGTCGGGCGCTAGAAAACACGGCGACAAGTCCGCTGCTTACATTTTTCTCATAAAGAGTATTGTATGGTGTAAACACACCCGACAAAATTCTCATATACTAACAAAAGTATAAAAGATAGCCAATTTTTTAAAGCTTTGGAAAGATTGTTTCGTAATCTATCCGCTTGTCGTTTCAAAGTGTTTTCTAATCACTTGAGTGTTCATATAACAAAATACGTATTTATTGTCAATTAATATTTTATCTTTTTTGATATTTTTTATGTTTTTTAAATTCATTATGTGTAAATATTTATCATGTTCTTATCAAGAGCTTATTTTATATTTATGTGCTTTTAAAGCTATATTATGGGCTTTATAAAACGATTGCGTTATTTTCTGAATCTATACATTTATAATATTTAAAAACGCTCTCATAATGCGTATTTTTATCTTTATAACCTATCAGTTTTTTTACTAAATGAATTTTAATTTTTTTTGTGAATTTTGTTTATAAGGGGCTTTAATTTAAACGACCTTAATAGCACCGCGCTCTTATAACAAATGCTTTCATTTGCATTTTTGCTTTCTCTATAGCTGTTATGTTCTTTATAGCCATGGCATCATTTTTCATGTTCATAAGAGAAATGATAAATAGGATAATTGTGATTTATTGCTTGTTATGAAAACATCTCAATAGAAACTGATCATTATAGAGATGAGCAAAATCCCTTTTAATAAACTTTTGTCAGTCTTGTCAGTTCTTTTTAGACCCTATATCATTTTTTTCAAATGAGAGAAAATTAAAATCATTATATTTCAAGTTGTTAAGTTTTATCTATTTTTCAAAAAAAACAACCTATATTAATAATACAACCTATAAATTCAACTAATGCTATATGTTTTTGTAGGTTTTTTTTGGGGGGGTAGAAACATTCAAAACCTATAAGTAATATAAGAAAATGAATATACATAATTCTGTTTAAACAAAGCTTTTGAAAAGGATAAAGCTATCATTTTAGATTACGATATAATCTTTTAAAGGCAATCCAAATAAGAGTATCTAAAAGTGCAAATGATTTCTTTTTAGAATAACGCATATAAGCACTCTTTTTAAAGATTGTATCTAATCAACTTAACAAGAGAGATATAGATTACAGTTATAAATCTATACCCCTTGTAAGATAGCATGCCTATAATGTGAGCATGCTTTTAAGTTATTCAGTTTCTATTATTTCTAATTTTGGTAGTTTTTTCACGATTTTCATTGTTTCCAAACTTACGGTAATAACCCTCTGAAACAACTCTAATGGATAAGCAGGGTTGCCAACAGTTTCAACAGCATAGCGATTAGCATCATTCACAATACCACTCTTTTTATCAGTCTTTACACACTGACGCCCCATAACCCATTCAAGAGCGGGTTTACCATTGACGATATACTCATAAGCTTCAAGAGGGATATCTGTTATTGTGATATTGCTGTTATAAAAAACAATCGATTTATCTTTTTCCTTACTATTCCCAGCGAATTTCATTTCTGTAACGTAATAGAATTTTTCGGGATTAGAGATCTCTGTAACTTTTGGATTACCCTTTTTAAAGGTCACTGGATAAGGTTCTACAGTTTCATAATTCACGTGCAAATGACCGAGTTCACGCCCTGCTGTCACAAATTTCCAAAAATCATCAGCACTCTTTACGCAAGGAATGCGAGGTAATTCTTTGCATAAATTATCAGCATAACGGGCGCGATAATCTTCCGAATGAAGTAAACCGTAAACGTAATAGAACAAATCATCTTTAGTGATAGTCTCATTAGGATAAGCTACTTTAAAATGTTCTAACCCTTCATCCGTAATGGCATCACGCCTTTGTAAACCAGCTGTTTTGTTTTCCTCTATAGAGTTTGTAAACAAATGGGATTGTTTCTCACTTTTATTTTTTGAAACCGTAGTATCTTCGTAAATATAGCGTGGAAAACATTGACCTTTTTCTATTGAATCTAAATTAGGCAAAGCTTTAGTCATCAATACAGAAAAGTCTTTCTTTGCTCCTATACCTGTAATTTGTATCACCTTATTATCAACCGCTTGTCTTATCGGGAATATCCGCGGCATTTGATAAACTGCTTCATTAAAGACGCTATTGTAATAAAGCCATTGTTGTGTAAAAGGACGGTATAGGCTTTGAATAAGGCATTTATCTTCAAATTCGGAAAATTTACCTCTTAATAATTCTCTCTTAAGAGTACTGCTCCAACTAATCTTTCTTACATCGGAATTGACGAAATCATTCACGACCTTTGCACGTGCTGTACGATCAGCATGTGAATAGGTATTATTTAAACGTTTTACCTCATTATTATAGAAGGCAGTCATGTTATTCATATTTTTCTTTACAGATTCACGGCTTGAGTTATACGTCCAAGCATCACGATTGGTTGAAACACCAAGAGAATAAGTTTCAAAGAGCTTTTTATCATGCCCCTTTTTGACACCCATAGCTAAGAATGTTTTGAAACTGTCATCACGTTGATCAAGCCAATCACTGTACTTATCTGGTGTAATTATTTGCCAACCTTGTTTGCTCCGTGTAATACCATCAATGCTACCAAGAGACTCTATTATTATAAGCTTTTCTTTTCTCGAGAGATAATCTCCAATATCACGGAAATATATTTTGCCACGCTGTTGAGATTCTGGATTTTTAACCAAAATAGAGATAGCTATGGGAGCTCGAGATCCTTCACCAAAAATGCCACCACTTTCCTTTTTACGTTGTTCTCCAGAAGTCCGTGCATTCCCCCGTAAATGGAAAATATAAAGGCTGCTAAATTCTTCAACGAGGCATTTGCGTAAACCATCCATAGAATGTCCAGTAATAAAACCGGCATTTGTGACAAAGCCGATTACCCCAGCATTATCAATACGGTCACTAGCCCAGCGGATAGCGCGGATATAACTATCATATAACTTTTGCGTACTAGTTGCTTTCGATTTAGCTATATAAGTCTCACGAATACGATCATCTAATATGGGATAAGATATATTGGGATTATTATCGTTTTCATTCTTTTGTCCTACCGAGTAAGGGGGATTACCAAAGATAACTTTGATGTTCAGATTTTTCTGGTGTTCTAAATATTCACTGTTTTCTTTGAGTATACCGTCTATCAAGTTTTTTTCTTTAAGCGTTTGAAACGTATCAGCCAAACCAATATGCTTGAAAGGGATATACTCACCTTTCATAAGACTATGATAGGTCGATTCAATGTTAATCGCTGCTATGTAATAGGCAAGCAAAACAATCTCATTGGCATGAATATCATGACGGAATTTATATTCCATATCCTCTGGTTTGATGAGATTGGATTGTAATAGCCGTGTGATAAAGGTCCCCGTTCCAGTGAAAGGGTCAAGAATAGAAACGCCTCGAGAACTTAAGCTTTGTCCAAACTCTTGCTCTAAAACATCATTGACGGAATGTAAGATAAAATCAACTATTTCAATAGGCGTATAAACAATCCCAAGTTTATCTGTTGTCTTTTTGAATGCCTTGGTAAAAAAATCTTCGTAAAGTTTGATAATAAGATTCTGTTTTGCTCGCGTTTCAATAATACCCTCTGTATCATCCTTTACACTTTGATAAAACTTTTCAAGATCTTTGGCTTCGTCTTTGATATTCATCTTATCAAGTTCTCTTAAGATCTTTTCCATGGCTTGTGAAATGGCATTGTTTTGCACAAACTCATTTCCATCAAACAAGGATTCAAAAATAGGACGTGTCACAAGGTGTTGCGCCAACATCTCAAGTGCATCCTCTTGCTCGATACTGTCATTTAAACCGTTCTTTAATTCTTTATGAAAGGCATGAAAGGCGCGATAAGCTTCACTCTTTTTATCAGCGAGTATGCTTTTAAGACGGATAATATGATTTTGTGCAATTGCAGCCACATTGCCTGCCCATTTTTCCCATTGATTAGGCTCTCCACATTTTTTGACAATGATGGGCTTAATAGCACGCGATAATTCATCAACATAAAACTCGAATTCTTTTTGTCCTCCATACCTATGAGAATTTTCACTTGCTACTGAACCAATATGAAGCCCAGCACTTTCCGATTTCGCGTGGAAAGAGAGTTCGTCAACAACTGCGGTCATTGCTTGTAAAGCAGGGTCAAAAGTGACCCCTACAATCTCAAACACATGACGAACATCTTGGTCCAGCTCTAAGGCTTTTATTTTGTTTTTAAAGTTGTCATCATGAGCACGCAAAGCATTGAGAACTTGCCAGATGACATCATACTTTGTATTGTTTTCTAAAGCCTGTTGTGGTGGAATATTAAAGGGAATACCAACGGGTAAAATAATGTAGCCTGTTGTTTTACCTTCTGCGCGGCGCATCACACGCCCCACAGCCTGTATCACATCCACATGACTTTTACGCGGGTGTAAAAACATAACCGCATCAAGAGCAGGGACATCCACCCCTTCAGAGAGACAGCGGACATTGGTTAATACACGGCAGTTATTCTCATCTGTATCTTCTTTAAGCCAATCAAGTAATTTATTACGTTTTTTGCCATTAAAGGTTCCATCAATATGTTCAATCTCAAAATTAAGGGAGGTTTTACTTTCCGGCACAAATTTATGATATTCATCAATGGCGTCATTGAATAGTTCGCTAACTAGTTGAGACGTATTGATATTTTTACAAAAAGCCAGAGAACGACGCATAGGTTTTATGCCATCTTCTTCTTTCTTTTCTATTTGGGAAAGTGCTTTGTAGCAGCCAATGATTTTGGTTGTATCATCAAGAATAAGTTCGGAATTTTTATCTTTAAGCCGCTTCTGAATCGTTGCATTGATAATTGCTTCATCAACAGCTAAGACGATAACTTTATAAGATGTTAAAAGCTTATCTTTTAGAGCTTTTGAAAAAGTATAAGTGTAAAGATTTTTCCCATAGAGCTCTTCATCATCCATGGACGCTAGAACGGCATCAGATGCGTCAGCCTTTTTTTTCAGCTTGTCGGTAAAGATCTTGGGCGTTGCTGTCATATACAGCCGTTTTTTACCTCGAATGATGCTGTTATCATGAACCTTGATAAATTCAGATTCATTGTCTTCAGTTCCCAATGAAGCCCCAGTGGTTCTATGCGCTTCATCACAGATGATCAAATCAAATTCGGGTAAACCATGGTCTTTTTGTGCATCCGAAATCACTTGGATTGAATGGTAAGTGGAAAACACCACGGTCATCAGATCATGTGAAACCTTACCCGCTTTACTAGCCAGTTCTTTTGCATCAGTTGTTGCAGGCAAGGCAAGATCAGAGCTATCAAATTCAAGAGCATCATTTTTATTATTCTTACGACGTTTTCCCACTTGTGTATCCGAACACACGGCAAAGGAACGCAAAGGCACTTCTGTATCTTCTGTCCATTCACGGATTGTTTGAGAGATAAGAGCAAGGGAGGGCACCAAAAACAAAACACGCTTGCTTTTTCCTGCTATGTGTTCTGCTATCTTCAAACTGGTGAAAGTCTTTCCCGTTCCACATGCCATAATAAGCTTGCCACGGTCTGCTTCTTGTAAACCTTCACAGACTTTCTTGATGGCTTCTTTTTGATGATCTAAAAGCTTTTTTTTGGGTTGCTCTTTAAGAACGGCTTGTCCTTGTTCTTTATACGCCCCCCAATCAATTTGACTGTTCTCTAAATCAAAAAGGTTTATGCGTTGAATACGAACCTCTTGTCCTTCACAAGTCAGTTCGACTTTATCACTCCAATCTGTTTCGGTGCTATCAACCAGAATACGACGGGTGAAGATCTTTTTGCCAGAAGCTGCTATAAAACTATCAATATCTTCTTTTTTAATGATGTGAGAAGCATCATAGCATTTACATTGAATGGCAGCATAGCCACTTTCATCACGGATTGTAGCCACCAGATCAATACCAATATCAGTTCCATCTTCTTCATGCTCTTTAGCCCATTCACAATAGGTTTGAACCTTTTCGTATTCCTGCTTTTGAAGCGGGTCGTTTGTCAAATAAGCCATGACAAGGTTTTCAAACATGGTTCCCAATTCACGGGGTGATTTTGCTTGTTGACGATAATATTCTAAGAGAGAGCGTAAAGAGACATGTTCATGATCAGAATGATGAGGGCGAAGCATAAAGAATAAACTCCATAGCAATATATTCTATTGATTAATTCTCTTCAAAAGAATCAAAATGAAGTTAATTAAATCCATTTAGGACAAATAGCGAGTATCAGAAGAGGTAAAGTCATTCAAAAGCGGATAAATTTTTTCAAAAAGTTTTTTAAAGGCTGTTTATCCACAGCCCATGACACGGGGTCAGATCAGCAAAATAGTGAAATTTGCTATTCGTTTCACGGGTTAATCAAGACAAATGAAGCATGTGCCTTGATAGGTTTTATAGATAGGTTTTGAAGGTTTCTCAAAAACTTCAAAACTCATAGATAAGGCGTTCTTTGGAGATTCACTCTATGAATGCAAGGGGATATGGTTGAGCAAATTTATCCTTTATATTTATGGGGATATTGATGTATTAACCATTGACGGGCTAAACAGTTTTGTTTAGAGGTTTCTTCATATAAATGTGGGGGAGAAATCTTCAGCAGTTAAAATAAAGTGGTTTTTGTAAAATAGAGCAGTTTTTGGGTGTCACTTTTCTTTGGTAACAGAGGCATGTGCTTTTGTTAAAAGCGTCATAGGGCAGTGGCTGTTTTGAGTGGACTTGTTAGAGGTTCCATGAAGTTCTTTTAAACAATGCTTCATGAATAGTGCAAAGCGGGGGCAATCTGTATTGTTTTCTGTATTTTTACGCCAAAGTTCTCTTTTGAGAA
>NZ_JBHIMX010000027.1:0-7150 GCF_042194435.1 Bartonella sp. LB28NMGDW | reverse complement strand
ATGACCAAAACCAAAAAACTCGACATGGAATTGCCGAAAGAAGGACGCTTTATCAGTTCTGAATTCCCAATCTTGCGGGAAAACTTGACCAAAATTGATCAAGCCATTGTTGATATTGAGGAAAAGGTAGAGGGAAAAGCGCCTTCAAAACACACGCATAGCATAAGTGATGTTGCAGACCTTGAAGCGGCCCTTAAGGCCAAAATGGCAGCCGATAAAACCTTCACTTTTGCTGATTTAAGTGATATCGAAGGCGCAAAAGATGCTGCCAACAATTATGTTCTCTATAAATCAAGCAATAATAACTTCACTTTTGGCAGTGCTGTATCTTTGCTTGGCTCTCATCAACATAAAACAGAAGATATCGTGGGTCTTGACGATTTTAGAGCCAAGATCAACGAAGATCTCACAAGCTATGGACGCTTAGCCAGCCCAAATGAATGGCAGAATTATAATAAATTTACCAGCAAAGTCACTATGAGTGGTGGCTTAGAACTGTTGGGTAATTCGTCGTTTAATCTCACCCACAATAATAAAGTTGTGACAAGTCTAAGTGCAAGTGGAAGCATGCTTAAAGGTCCAGCAACTGTTGATGGTAAGGCACTTTACACAAAAGATGAGGCTACCACTGTTCTTCAAAAAATACGCAATGAGATTGCAAAACTGAAAGAAGTTACCGCGCTTAATCCCCTTGAAATCCTCATGACAGAAAGTGGTACCATTCCATTTCCTGATAGTGTTACTAGCTACACCGATATTGAAATATGGGCGTGGGGTGGCGGTGGAGGCGGCAGTAATATAAAAGGCGGTGGTGGAGGTGGCGGCGGTTGCGTACGTATTAAAATAAAAGGATACCAGCTGGGAAACTCAAAAAATGCTCAAATTGGACGTGGTGGGAAAGGCGGTAATAACGAAAGGGGAGGCATAGGTGGTCAAACAATAATTCAGGGACTTCTTACCGCAGGCGGTGGCGGAGGTGGTGGATATTATGGATACGGAACTAGTGGCAGTGAAGGAAGTGCCAACAGCAGTGGTCGCGGCGGTAGCGGTGGCAGCTACTACTCTAGTAACAGTAATGTTAATGGTAGCAGTTCTACTTTCGGTGGCGGGAGTGGTGGTGGCTACGCATACTATAGAAGTAACGACGGCCCCTTTATTGTCTACAAAACAAACATTGGACATGGTGGAAGCTCTATTTATGGGGGGGCTGGTGGTGGTTGCAGTGATGGTATCGCAAAAGGGGGTTACAGTGGGAAAGGCGGCAATGGTGGTGATGGAAATGGTTTTACCAGCGGCGGTGGCGGTGGCTACTTTCCAGGAAAATCTGGTGGAGATGGCGGCAATGGTGGTGACGGAGCAATCTTGTTGAGATTTTTTATCTAGGAGTTTTTTATGAAATATGCAGTTGTTGAAAATGGTGTGGTAACAAATATTATTGTAGCATCAGAAGATTATGTTCACGCCTTTGATGGTGAAGCTATCCCCTCAAATGAAGCGCAGATCGGCTGGACTTATAAGGATGGAGTGTTCTCTCCTCCTATTGTTGATGAAAACACAAAACAGCTCTCATCTACTGAAATGACAGAAACAGATATACCCGTAGAGCCCATAAAAGAACCACAAGAGAAAGATAATCAAGTCTAGGCTATTAGGCTTTCTAGTGGAATATTGAACTGTTGGTGCAAGTTTTTAATCATGCGCAGTGTTAATTTTCTTTTACCACTCAATATCTCGTAAACACGATTTAAATGACCAATCGCAGGAACGAGATCTTTAGCACTTAAGTTCATTTGTTCCATTCTAAATTTAATAGCTTCAATCGGGTGAGGAGGAGAAACAGGATAGTGTTCTGCTTCATACGCTTCAATCAACAACACAAGAACCTCCATTTGATCAAATTCTGGAGTATTCTCTTTAGGTTGATTGTCAAACATTGCAGACACAATTTCTAAAGCTTCTTGATAATCTCTCTCTGTACGAATTGGTTTGATATTCATTTCTTAAATTCCTTTAGTTCTACAGTGTTGGCATCAATCGCATCATACTGTTTATGCGTCCCTATAAACTTTATGTAAAGCCAACCTGCTGGATAAAAGATTGAAACAACTAAACGATAATCATTGCCTCTAATATTAAAAACAACACGATTATTCTTTAATATGCTTGCATTTTTATATTTCTCTTTAATGTCATGAGGAGAACGCCATTGTGCGTTTTTAGCTTCATCTACCCATGCTTTTAATGGTTGTTCAGCATCAGGATATCGAGTCCAAAAAGTTTGAAGTGTGGAGATTTTAACAATTTTCATAAGTGTATCCTGATTTTTATCAATCTTAGTACCATTTTGGGACTAAGTCAAGATATTTATAAAAAGAAAGTGCTTGTTGAAAACAAACCTTTCTCAAGAGCGGCTTTTTACCTCTCATTTTTCCCATTCATTTTAATTCACCCCTCATTTAAAGGAGCATAAAGTATGGCAATAGGTTTTCTACACGGTGTTGAAGTTGTCGAGGTTGACGACGGCACCCGCCCCCTTCGCGCGGTTCAGTCTGCAGTTATCGGGATTGTTGGCACAGCACCCGATGCCGATGAACAAGCATTCCCTCTTAACACACCCGTTTTGGTTACGGGTTCACTTTCACAAGCCGCTAAACTGGATAAAACAGGCAAGCGTCAAGGCACCCTACCTAATGCCCTTGATCTCATTTTCAAGCAAGTGGGTGCCATTGTTGTTGTCGTACGCGTGAACGAGGGTGACAACGAAAATGCAACACTCACCAATGTTCTTGGCGGTGTAAACGCAAATGGCGCTTATGAAGGCGTCCACGCTTTGATTGGAGCGGGGTCCATTGTGGGACAAACACCACGCATTCTTATCGCTCCAGGCTTTACACATCAACGCCCTTCCAGTGTGAATATTGAAGAGAATGGAACTGGTGCAACTACCAACCCCGTCGCAGCAGAACTCATTGGCATTGCTGAACGCCTACGCGCTATTGTGGTGCTTGATGCACCAAACACAACAGATGAAGCAGCCCTTAGTGCAGCAAAGGATTTTGATTCAAAGCGCGCCATTCTCATTGATCCGTTTGTAAAGGTAAATCGTGATGGAAAGATCATAGAACAGCCGGCAAGTGCAGCGGTTGCTGGTGTCATTGCCAAAACTGATTTTACACACGGTTTTTGGCATTCTCCTTCAAACAAAGTGATCAATGGCATTGTGGGAACTGCGCGCCCCATTGATTTTTCCATTGGTGACAGATCAAGCCGCGCCAACCTTCTTAACGAACAAAACATCACAACAATTATCCGCGAAAACGGTTATCGTCTTTGGGGTAATCGCACCCTTTCAAGTGATACAAAATTTGCTTTCTTATCGGTGGTGAGAACCGCAGATATGATCAATGACGCCATTTTGCGCGGGCATCTATGGGCTGTCGACCGCAATATCAAAAAAACCTACATGAATGATGTCAGTGAAAGCGTCAATGCCTATTTGCGTGATTTGAAAGCACAAGGCGCCATTCTTGGTGGGCGCTGTACGCCTGATCTAGAGTTGAATACAGCAAGCGCTATTGAAGGCGGCAGAATCTATTTCAATGTCGAATTCACACCAACAACACCAGCAGAACACATCACATTCCGTTCACGCATTGTGAATGATTATTTAGAGGAGATTTTTTAATGGCTATCCCCGTTTTACCAAGAGTTTTGAAATATTTTAACATTTTTGTCGACGGCATTCCCTATCAAGCAAAATGTGAAAGCGTAACATTACCGAATTTGAACTTGGTTGTTGAAAGTTATCGTGGTGGAGGCATGGACTCCTCCATTGAAGTTGACCTTGGTCTTGAAACCCTCACACTTAGCATGACCATTTCTGATTGCTCTCCAGAGTTGATGGCACTGTTGGGGCGCACAGATGTCGATATCTCATTACGAAGTTCAATGCAAGCGCAAGGCACACCCGCAGAAGGTGTTGTCATTACCATGAGAGGACTATGCAAAGGCTTTGAAATGGCAGAATGGCAACCGGGCAGCAAAGCAACATCCACAACTACCTTCACATTGCAGTATTTCAAATATGTCCAGAAGGACGTTGAAATTGTTGAGATAGACGCCCTCAACATGGTGAGGAGATTCAATGGCGTCAATCAACTCGCAGATCATAGAGAAAACTTAGGATTATAAAAATGACAGTACAAACAAGCATTACACATAAATTACTTGTACCGATTACCTTTGAAGGAAAAGAACACACCGAAATTACTTTACAGCGCCCCAAAACAAAAGATGTGCAAGCAATCGACAAAAAAGAAGGCATAGAGCAAACAATCGCTATGATCGCACGTCTTTCTGGATGGGCACATGAAGCGGTTGGAGAACTCGATATTAATGACTTGTCGAGCATTGGAGAGATTTTGGAGTCTTTTATCAAGCGGCGGGATACCTCGACTGGGAAACTGCCGCGAAACTCATAGCCGATATTACCATTGTGTTCCATTGGTCCCTTTCAAAGATGATGGAAATGGAACCGCAAGAACTCATATTCTGGCGAAAACAAGCAGCAGAAAGGTATAAGACAAAATGAGTGAAAAAGTTGCTGATGCAAAGGTGAAGCTATCTCTTGAAGACAAACTCACCGCGCCTCTCAAACATCTTCAAAAAAAATTCGATACATTGTCAAAAACACTCTCACATAGTTTGGGTATTCCGCGCTTTTCTGCTGCTGTCAAAAACATGACAAAAAGCCTTCATGGCGTTCAAAGTGCTCTTGGAGTGGCGGCAAGCCGTGCTTCGGTCTTTACTGGTGCTTTAGGGCTTGCTGGTGGTGGTCTTGTGGCAAGTGTAACCGCCCTCACCATGAAAACCATGCATCTGGGAGATAGTCTTCACCACGCATCACACCATTTAAATATGAGTGTTGCATCACTTCAATTATGGGGTGATGCAGCCGATAATTCAGGCACTTCTGCCGAACTTTTTCAACAATCCTTAGCGGTTTTAAATAGGCGTTCAGCACAAGCCTATGCTGGACAAAAAAGAGGCATGATGGGCTTTGAAGCACTTGGCATTTCTGTCAAAAACACTTCTGGAAAACTCAAATCCACTTCTGTCTTGTTAGAAGAAATTACCGACAAGATGAGTAAGATGAAAAGCCAAGCACAAAGACAGCATATTGCCGCTCTGCTGTTTGGGGGCGATGGTAAAGAAATGGCGACCATGCTTGCACAAGGCATGGCACCCATTAAAGAGCTGTTTGCAAAGGCGCGAAAAGGAAAATGGCTGATAGGTGCCGATGTTGCACGCTATGCAGCAGATTTGAGTGACAAAATGGGAGCCTTTAAGAAAAAAATAGGCGGTATCGCGAGCTTTATTGGCGCGCGTTTCATGCCCGTGATCAATGACATGATTGACGGTTTTTCTCGCCTGATTGATGAAAACCGCAACCTCATTCAAACAACTGTTGCGAGCTGGGCAAAAACCTTAAAAAAAGTCTTTAATGATTTGCTTAATCCTACCTCTGATTTAAGAAAAGGTATCAGTGATCTCACAGAGAGGATTAAAGGCTGGTTCCAATGGCTAGAACCTCTGATTGGTGAAATAACCCTCTTTAAGGTAGGACTTGTGGCACTTGGTTCGTTCATTTTTGGTCCACTCATTGCCGCATTAGCCGCAGCGGGAGCAGCGTTTGTCACCCTTGGCTATACTATAATGACGACGCCCATAGGATGGCTCATTGGGGGTATCGCGGTACTTGCCGCACTCTATAAATATTGGGATGAACTCAATGGCTGGGTAGCTGCATCTTTAGCCGCGGTTGGAGCAGTTCTTACCGGAGCATTCATTGCGGCAATGGTACCGGCAGCTTCTGCAGTTGCGGGTCTTGCACTATCTCTTGTAGCTTCACTCATTCCAGCAATAACTGCCGTTGGTTCTGCTTTTATATCGCTTGGTATCGCAATCATGACCACTCCTATCGGCTGGATCGCTGGCGGCATAGCAGCCCTTGTTGGAGTTGGATATCTGCTCTACAAAAATTGGGATACGGTAGTAAGCTTCATAAGCAACTTGTGGAATTCTTTTGCGAGCTTATGTAGTAACGTTTTCAATAACCTCTTGACGCTCTTTAAAAACTTTTCACCGCTCTCTTGGATTTCAAAAAAAATCAATGAACTCATTGAGTGGCTGTTTGGTGTCGATTTAATGGAAGTAGGCTCCAATCTTATTAACGGGCTTTGGGACGGCATCAAAAGCAAATGGAATGCTCTGTCTGATTGGCTCAGCGGCATGATGAGTAAATTAACCAGTTGGATGCCTAATTGGATGAAAGAAAAGCTAGGCTTTAATGTTTCAATCAACAAAACTTCAACCCAGACGATTAAAACCTTTACCGATGAAACCAATGCACGTGCAAAAAAAATGGTTGATACAGTAGTGGTTACAAATACCCCACCTGAAAAACGCAAGAGTGGTTTTAATACAAGTGTCGTTGAAACAGGACAAATGCAGGCAACAAATAAAGTGGGTGCCTTTAAAGCTCCAAAGCCCATTACGGTTCATAAACCCGTTGAAGTAGACGCCCGTGTAACCATTACAAATCTCAATATTTCAGTACCAAATGGTCTCAAGGACGAAATCAGAGACGCTGTCAATCAAGCACTTGAACGCTATGCAAAACAGCAACGTTTAGCCATAGCCTCTAGCCTTTCGGATTAAATACCATGATGTTAGCTTTGGGTGGTTTTATTTTTTCTATTGAAACAGCAGCTTATCAAACACTTGATATGTCTTATGGAGTTCCATGGGTAGAGCAAGGGCGATTGGGGCGAAAAGCTGCTCTTCAATTGCCTGCTGTTGCAAATGCGGAATTTTCTTTAGCAGGCGTGATTTATCCAGATTTCAAAGGTGGTCACGGACAAATCGAATATTTGCGACAAATAGCGCATATGGGACCTCACATTCTTGTGACTGGTCAAGGCAAAATCTTAGGTAAGTTTGTCATTCTTTCTGTAGAGGAAAAGCAAAGTGTTTTTCATCATAACGGCACCCCCAAAAAACAAGAATTTACGATAAAGTTGAGAGAATATGGTGAAGACCTATGAGTGATCTTTATATGACCAAAGATGGTGATATGGTTGATGCCATT
>NZ_JBHIMX010000026.1:0-7172 GCF_042194435.1 Bartonella sp. LB28NMGDW | reverse complement strand
ATGATCCTCAAAACGTGCGTTATAAACGCTCCATATTTCCTCTATCAATTTCACCTCTTCCATAGTTTTTTCCAAAAGCTCTTGTAGAAAGGGATAGGTTGCGGAGTGGGAGTGTGCTCAATCTTTTCAATCGGTTGGTCACCATCAGGTATCTCAACTCCCGCGTGTACTTTAATTCTTTTGCAAAGGAATTCATAAAAATTACTTGCGTAATATTCGCAATCTTCAGATGGAAGCATGACATAGATTGGGCATTCTCCATCCCGAAACTGCGTATAATCAAAATAAAAGGTTTCACCAAAAGCAGCATCACAAACGATAAGCTGTTTTGGTGTTGCGAAACCACGTTTTCTATCATTTAAGTTTTGAAAAACAATATCATCAAAAGGAACACCTATAGGATGCTCATAAAGACTATAGATTTCATAACCACCAATGTCCCCGCCTTTATAATGTTTTAAAAAAACTTTATAGGAAGATGTGAATTGTAAACCGAGAGCTTTCTCTGCTTTTTCAATCACGAGATCATCAACCGCATTTTCTGCAATCCCAAAACTAACAATATCACCATCATATTTATCAATTAATACTGCAACATCAGCTAAGGTATAGGTTTTCATAGATGATCCTCAAAACGTGCGTTATAAACGCTCCATATTTCCTCTATCAATTTCACCTCTTCCATAGTTTTTTCCAAAAACTCTTGTAAAAAGGGATAGGTTGCGGAGTGGGAGTGTTCTCAATCTTTTCAATTGGTTGATCACCATCAGGTATCTCTTCTCCCGCGTGTACTTTAATTCTTTTACAAAGGAACTCATAAAAATTACTCGCGTAATATTCGCAATTATCCAATGGAAACCTGACATAGAGTGGGCATTCACCATCCCGAAACTGCGTATAATCAAAATAAAAGGTTTCATCAAAATCAGCGTAACACACGACAAGCTGTTCTGGTGTCGTAAAACCATCTCTTCTATCATTTAAGTTTTGGAAAACAACGTCATTAACAGAAACACCTATAGGATGCTCATAAAGACTATAGATTTCTTCACCACTAATGTCCCCACCTTTATAATGTTTAAAAAAACTCTTGTAAGACGACGTGAATTGTAAACCGAGAGCTTTCTCCGCCTTTTCAATCACAAGATCATCAACTGCATTATCTTTAATACGAAAATGGATAATATCATCATCATATTTATTCACTTTATCAATTAATACTGCAACATCATCTAAGGTATAGGTTTTCATAGATGATCCTCAAAACTTGCGTTATAAACGCTCCATATTTCCTCGCTATCAATTTCACCTCTTCCATAGTTTTTTCCAAAAACTCTTGTAAAAAGAGATAGGTTGCGGAGTGGGAGTGTGCTCAATCTTTTCAATCGGTTGATCACCATCAGGTATCTCTTCTCCCACGCTTTCTTTAATTCTTTTGCAAAGGAATTCATAAAAATTACTTGCGTAATATTCGCAATCTTCAGATGGAAGCATGACATAAAGTGGGCATTCACCATCCCGAAATTGAGAGTAATCAAAATAAAATGTTTCACCAAAATCAGTTCTATTCACGGCAAGCTGATTTGGTTTTGCGAAACCATTTTTTATATCCGTCAAATGATAGAAAACAATATCACCAGCAGGACACTTATCAAAACTTGCGTTATAAATGCTAAATATTTCATCACCTCCAATTTCTCCTCCCTTATAATTTTTTAAAAAATCCTTATAAGAAGTTGTAAACTGTAAACCGAGAGTTTTTTCTGCCTCTTTAATCCGTACATCACTAACTGCATCCTCTGCAGTACCAAAATTGATAATCTCATCATCATATTTATTCACTTTATCAATTAATACTGCAACATCATCTAAAGTATAGGTTTTCATGGATGAACCTCAAAACGTGCGTTATAAACGCTCCATATTTCCTCTATCAATTTGACCTCTTCCATAGTTTTTTCCAAAAACTCTTGTAAAAAGGTATAGGTTGCGGAGTGGGAGTGTTCTCAATCTTTTCAATCGGTTGGTCACCTTCAGGTATCTCTTCTCCCGCGCTTTCTTTAATTCTTTTGCAAAGGAATTCATAAAAATTACTTGCGTAATATTCGCAATCTTCAGATGGAAGCATGACATAAAGTGGGCATTCTCCATCCCTAAACTGTGTATAATCAAAATAAAAGGTTTCACCAAAAGCAGCATCACAAACGATAAGCTGTTTTGGTGTTGCGAAACCACGTTTTCTATCATTTAAGTTTTGAAAAACAATATCATCAAAAGGAACACCTATAGGATGCTCATAAAGACTATAGATTTCATAACCACCAATGTCCCCGCCTTTATAATGTTTTAAAAAAACTTTATAGGAAGATGTGAATTGTAAACCGAGAGCTTTCTCCGCATTTTCAATCACGAGATCACCAACTGCGTCATCTTCAGAACAAAAATTGACAATATCACCTTCATATTTATCAACTAATTGTATAACATCATCTAAGGTATAGGTTTTCATCAATTATTCTCCATCAATTATTCTATAAATCTCTGTTTTTTCTCTTTTCATCAACCGTAGATCACTACTGCCGGTGCTCCTGTCCCCATCTGTCAAAATTTAGACCTATAATGCCCCATTTCATATTGATTATTCCTCCTAAACTACTGTTTTTTTGTTCTCCATGCCCATTGCCGTATTCTTTCCAATATTCCTCTCTCTGCTTCTCAAACTTTTTTCTCTCTATAAGCGATTGATGTGTTTTTGGATTAGCATGAATAACAGAAGTATATTTTTTATGAAATTCATGGCTAATTTCCGCTAGGGGTCCATCGGGGGTTTGCTTTAGGTGATGCAACTCAACAGGCTTGCCATCAAACCCCATAGGTGCTCTTCCTGTTTTTGTCCTTTCAATATTGGTACCCCACACCTTTTTCTTCTTTACTGTCCAATTAACAATTTGGTTAGGATCAAACAAATCGTCTCTCCGATAAACTGTGTAGGTCTGTCCAAATTTGCTATCGGTAAATTTAGTGGGTTTCTTTTTTAACCAAAGCTTTTTTTCTTTAGCGGCGAGTTTGGTCAGTTCTTTCCTAGCAGCTAGTTTGTCAGGATCTCCTTGAGCTGCAAGTTCTGCAAGATTTTTCTTGGAAGCGAATTGGGCAAAATCTTTCCTAGCAATGAATTTAATCCAAGCCTTTTCGCCAAGCTTTATGGCTCCCTTGGCTGCTCCAGCAACTCCTGTCATTAGGGATGCTGTTTCAGTCAATAATTTTCCAAATTCAAGTCCAGCTTTAAAGGATCCACCAGCACCGGCTCGCTCATATTCCTCCTCCATTTTATTAATGCGATCTACATAGGACTGTCCAAGGGTCCGACCAATTGTCGCCAAAATCTCATCACTGCTGAAAAAATCTTTGAGCGCTTTCAAAGTCTCTTCGGGATGTTTGGCTAGTTGCCAAAAACCATCAAGCGTATCGTATATTTCAGCCGGTACACCAGCTACTATACCAGCCCCAAAGCTTATACCTTGCCCTGTACTAATCGCAGACCACTTCGCAGACACTTCTGCTTCACATAAAAGGTCAGGACACTCCTTTAATTCTTTATTCATCTGGGCTATTTGAGCACTGCTGAGGTAGTTATTTGCAGCGGCATTTCCAGCGGCATCGGCACCGGCATCAACATTGCCACCGGCAAGGGCAGCGGCAACGCCCCCAGCAGCCCGTGCAACATCAATGGTGTGGTCTCTAAAGTCAGCAAACTGCGCATCAATCTTTGCGTTTATACGCGCTTCCTCTTCCGGAGTTGGGGTGCGACCGTTTAGGTCCCCCATTTCCTCTTTCACAATGCCTTGCACCCACAGTTTAAACTGGAGCATGGCTGTGGCTTCACCCACAGCCCCGCCGATAGCACCGGCAGAGCAAGCACCGCTCGCAACAGCGCCTTTTAAGCAGCCAAGACCGGCGTGGGCAACGATCTGAGTGACTGTATCTATTTTGCCTTCTGCCTTGGCAGTACCAATTTCTTCTGCCAACGATTTGCCAACCGTATCAGACAGGGCGATGCGCAGATTGTTAAAAAAGTTCTTGTCAAGAGAGCCACCCTCAAGAGCCGTTTGAACGCTCGTGCCAATGGCGGCTTTGATCAGGTTCTTTTCCGCTTCAAGGGCAATGCGATCGACAAAAGGAGCGGTTTTTGGCAAAGATTGTCCAACACCAACCATTTCCGTTATTTGGCTGGTTAAGCCTGCTGTCAACATCGACGAGACAATGCTGAGAATATTCTTGGAAGAACCAAGCTCATGCAAGGCGCCGGCAATATCACCGCGATTGTTAACAAGAGCCACAGCGCTTTTGTTAATCAGCGCTTGGACACCAGCCTGTATCGCCGCATTCATGGCGGTGCTCGAGCCAAGCCCCAAAGCACCGGTAATGGCACTAGCAGCGCCCGAGGCTGCTCCACCCGTAACCGCCGTGACAGCCAATGCCACGAGAGCCGCACCGGCTTCTGTCAGCCCTTGGGCTTTATAATCCCAGTCTTTAAACTCAGCCTTAACTGCTTGCCAATCAACTTGCTTGGATAACACGGGATCATCACGCAGTTGCTTGATCCATGCCATGCCTGGAGAGTGTGACAATTGCTCAAGGGATTTGTCTAAATCACCGGTTGCCTCATATTCAACAACAAAGCCATTGCCTGCATCAAGCTTCATGCCACCCTTAGCATCTATGGTGACATGCTCGATGGTCTCCTTAAGGTAACCTTCGTCACCCTCACTCCACCACACAAGGTTTTCATTACGCTGATAAACATCCTTAAAATCTTGATCCTTGTTGGTGAGAAACTTGATCTTCCCATTATCTGATGTCAAATGCGTCTGACCACCACTTGATAGCCCTGCCGCACCAAGTGTGAGATCCCCATTTTGCGCGTGTATGGAGAGGTCTTTGCTAAACTCCATCGTGCTTTTGTTTGTGGTAACTTCAGTTGATTGTTGACGAAACTTATTCTTTTGTTTCGATTTGTCGCCTTCTTTGCCCCTAAGATCCAAGTCAAAACTGTTAACGTCTTGCACCGAAGTCAGCGTGAAAGCAGCACCACTGGTGAGATTCCCATTACCTTCTCCTTTTACCTTAGCCCCATCCATGATGAGGTCGCCGTTCGTAACAACGTTAAGATCATCCCCACTGTTAACTTCACTCAAACGGTGCTCTCTGCTTTGGGCGTTATAATGCCCTTTTTCCAATGTCTGCGCATGTTCACTTTCTAGCGCCAATGCACTAAACGTGGCAGAACCACCGATAATCATCGTCATCGGACCGCCGCTGGTGAATTCCCCACCCTCTGCGCCAAGATCACCAAGGGATTGGATGTTTAATTCATGATTAGAGAGAATTTGTCCCTTCTGCCCAGCTCGATCAACAAAACCATATGCATTCGTGTCACGGATTTTAGCGGTGCTATTGACAATCGTATCACCCGTCATGGTAACCGTATCACCATGAATAACACCGGAAGAATTGGCTAAAAGACCGTTACTGGTGAGCTCTACAGCTCCGGTACCAAGCAAAAACCCACCATTATTGAACAAAGTTTGCGTGGTCGAAACGTGCAGTGCATCATCACTTACCACAGCACCGCTATTGGTAAGACGGTCCGCATTCAAGGTGACGCCATTGCCTTTCAAACGTGCACTGGCAAGATTTTCTTGCAATCCTTGTGCTTTTTTTATCCCTTGTTCTGAAGAGGAGGTTGGCGCCAAATAAACGTGGGGTACCAAGACCTCTTGTCCGTCGACAAGGTGGATCTCAAGCCAGATCATATCCTTTTTGATCTCAGCAATCTGCTGAGGCGTTAAGGGCTTGCCTAGCACTAACCCCAAGGGACCTTGCTGCTCCACAGCATTGTCATAGAGCGTTTGCATTTGAGCATTGGGATCTTCATCATCAAGAAGAGTGCGATTGCCTGTCAGCTCAAAGATTTGCTCACCCACCAGACGATATTCAAAATAAGCATCGCCCAATCTTTTGAACACGTTCTCAGGCTTATAATTGCCAATCTTTTTTAAGTAATAGTCCGATCCTAAAAATTTACTTGGGTTGATAAAGTCCTGTCGCGTCTCAACTAAAAACGGCACATCCGGTGATTGGCTGCCAGCTAACTCTGTCTTGACAGAGCTAAGCCCATCTTGCGTTGGCACCTGTATGGATTCTGGTGCGGGTGTTTGGATGCTCGGTGCAAAAAGCCCTTTGTGTCCTTTCAAACCATTGATAATGCCGTCCAATCGATCATCACTAATCAGTGGTTTGGAACCATCAAAATCGGTGTTTTTAACACCAGCCAAACCTTTATCTCCAGAGCTTAAGCCAACTTGCTCAACCCCCTCACGCACCGCATGATTGTCAAGAGTGTCTGTAACCTTGACATCAAGCGTGCCACCAGCTTCAATCGTGCCATAAACAGCATCATAGGTGCGCGTGATTATTACAGGATCATCAACATATTCCGATGTGTCTGTATCTCCTATTTGAGCCACCCCTGCACCCAAAATATCACCAGATGTAGTCTCGATACGTGTTGTCGTCTCAATCTTGGTTGTTTCGGTTAAATCGCGCCCTTCATTGAGCAGCGTATTTCCCTGCATCTCAATGTTGCCATTAGCAGCAATTAAACTGTAGCTATTACGGATATCGCCGGCATTAATTGTCAGATGACGTCCTACTAAAATTTGTGCAGCATTATTGGTAAAATGAGGCCGCTGCTGACTAACCGTCGTTGTAACTCTGGTAGTTGTAGTGGTTGTATCAACCAAAAGCCACCCATCTTTTTCGGTATGTGATGTTTCATGGACATTGCGATTAACCACTTTATCGCTAACTTCAACCCCGCCTTCACGCATGTTGGTAAGCGCTGAGACATCGAAGGTCATATCGCCGGACACGGCTTCTAAAAGCCCTGAGCTGTTGATCACATGACCAGCCCGCTCTCCACTTAAACCACGGATGATGAGATTGTCTTCAGCAATGACGTCGGCAAACTTATTGATAAAATCCCCATCTAAGGAGAGCGTTGCAGATTTCTTGGCATAAATCAGTCCGCTATTGCTCAGATCAGCGCTCACATTGAGCGCAACCCCATCACCACTTGAACCAATACTGCCGGCATTGTCCAAAACATCTGC
>NZ_JBHIMX010000025.1:0-7186 GCF_042194435.1 Bartonella sp. LB28NMGDW | reverse complement strand
GCAAGGGCTGTCGCAACATTGGGAGCTGGCAAATATAATGATGGTGCCGGCTTGTTACTTCATAAGCGTAAAGATGGAGGTGCTCAATGGATTTACCGTTTTACCATTCATGGGCGGCGCCGTGAAATGGGCTTGGGTGCTTTAAGAGATGTTTCTTTAAAACAAGCCCGTGAATGTGCAATGCAATGGCGTGCTGTTTTACGTGAAGGGCGTGATCCTATTAAAGAACGCAATAAACAAAAGCGTGAGGCAATAAGTAATCTCCATTATTTCAAAGATATCGCGTTGGATGCTTTTGAAAGCCGTAAAGCTGAACTAAAAGGAGATGGTAAAGATGGGCGTTGGTTTTTACCCTTAAAACTCCATATTCTCCCCAAATTAGGTTGCCTCCCCGTTTCAGAGATTACACAAACAGAGATACGCAATACACTTGCTCCCATTTGGCATACAAAAGCAGCAACAGCTGATAAAGCTCTTACCCGCCTTAATATTTGTCTCAAACATGCGGCTGCTTTGGGTTTGGATGTTGATTTACAAGCAACAGAAAAAGCACGCGCTCTCTTAGGTAAACAACGCCATAAAACGCAAAATTTTCCAGCTATGGATTGGAGAGATGTCCCTGCCTTTTATAAAACACTTTGCGAAGCATCAACCTTAACACAACTGGCTTTGCGTTTGCTTATTTTGACAGGCGTTCGTACCAACCCTTTGTGTCATATTCATAAAGACCAAGTTGATGGCGATATCTGGACAATCCCTGCTGAAAATATGAAAGGTCGACGTGATACTACAGAAGAGTTTCGCGTGCCTCTATCATCAGAAGCATTAGAAATCTTAAAACAAGCGCGCTTGCTTTCTCGCAATGATTTCTTCTTTTCTGCAACCGGTCGGGGTCCCCTCGCTGCAAATTGTATGGCTCAATATATGAGAGACAATAAAATTGAGGCATGCCCCCATGGATTTCGTTCTAGTTTACGTGATTGGCTCGCTGAAACAACCGATGCCCCTTATGAAGTCGCAGAAACTATTCTAAGTCATACAGTAGGCGGTAAAGTAGAGCGTGCCTATCGTCGGACTGACTATTTAGAACAGCGCCGCGTTTATATGGATAAATGGGCGGCTTATGTCACGGGTCAATCTTAAGATATGGGGTGAATAACCCCATGATCTGTGGATAACTTTAGCTCTCTTTTCTCTCATTCTTTCTCAATAAGAGTCATAAATTATCACATCAGAAAAACTATGATAAAATATTGTTTTCTATAAATAAAATACCTTCAAAAATGAACCAAAATGTGGTTAATAAATAGTTATGATTTGTTCTCATTTTTTTACTTTTGAAAGGATTTTAGTATGACAGAAAATGATATTCTTTTAACAGACCGTGAAAGTGCAAAATTGCTTCATATGAGTGTTTCAACATTCCGGCGTCATGTTACCAATGGCTCTCTCCCAAAACCTTTAAAATTTGGCTTTTTATCGCGTTGGTTACAATCAGATCTTTTGAATGTCATCGAGCAAGCGAAACAACAACGTCAAAGTGACGCAGCATAAAAAGAAAACCTTGTCACATAAGGATGGACAAGGCTTTCTCTGCTGAAGCAAGACTTAAGGTTCGCATTCAAGTTGTTCTGAATGTTTTTTACAATAAGGGCTATTTAAGCGTCTCTCAACACTTCGCTGAGGCATGACAGCACCAGGACGACATATGGGAAGGTTGTCTGATTTATGGTTCTCACACCAATCTTGTATTGTAAAGCTAGGGCGAAAACCTGATTGCGCCATACACATTTCAATACTGGCAAATTGATTCAAATCTAGCGCCACAACCTTATTAAGGTCCGGTACTCCACATTCTAAAAGTATTTTATTTCTCCATAATGCTGGAGAAAGTGAGGGAATTGAGTTAACACATCCAGTGATACTTAACAGAGCTATACAACTCAACAGTTTTAAGATTTTCTTCATTCTTCCCCTCTTTCAATGGATTTATTTACAATAAACAGCTCATAAGCTTGTTGATATTTTCTGTCACCGCTGTTTAAACAACGGTGAACAATATTGAAATGGTTGCTTGAGGAAACAATCCCGCACAGGCATGTAAAAACGTGAGTGTGGGGATTGTCGGTCATCACAAACAAAACTTAAGGTTTGCATTCAGGTTGTACTGGACTTCTTTTACAAAAAGGGCTGTTTAAGCGCTTTTCGACACTTCTCTTCGGGATGACAGCACCAGGCTGACAAATGGGAAGGTTTTCCCTCCAATGATTCACACACCAAGATGGACCGCCATATCTGTCACGGAATCCTGCTTGAATCATACAAGCATAAATTGTTGCATTATCATTATTGCTGAGCTTTTGATTTTCAGCCTCAAGATAATTAAGGTGTGGCATGCCACATTCTAGCAATGCTTTTCCTACCTCGGTAAAGTCTGCTCCTGGCTTGATCCACCCATATACTTCCCCTGGAGGAGATTTGTCCATATCACATCCAGTAATACTTAATAGAATGAGCAGGCTCAATAAGTTAAATCGTATTTTCATTTTTTGTTCCCTGTTCTCGTGGAATAAAATTTTATAAAATCAAATGAACCGTAATCATTTTTACACTTAGCACTTGCATCAGCATAACAATTATGGGTACTAGGATTATAGCCGATGATCGCTCCCCCCATCTCTCTGAGGGGTAGAATTAACGGATGTAATGAATCATATGGTTTGGAACGTACCCCATAAGCCGTAGGCCAATTGTAACCAATCACTGTACTAATGGGGTCTAACATATGACCTTGTATGTAGATATAATTTTTTTCGCCATCGCTTAGATAATCTACTGTATTGGCCATCGATTGCATGTGAGCAGCCGCTCCAACAAGATAGAAGTCTGTTTTCTTGGCTACACTGTGGATACCATGTTCTTGCAAGTCATTTGCTCCATTGCGTATTGTTAAGGTACCCCGGCTATGCCCACTAACAATAGCATTGTCATTGCCATAACGATAGATAAAATCTTGGAACTTCTTGGTCGAATTACTCAATCCCCAAGTGCTACCCTCCCAAAACTTTTGATAATATGCTACCCCTAATTCTACCAGCACATCATCAGCTTGGGGAAAGTATGTAAAATAAAGGGGACCATTTTTATTAACAGCCAATTGGACAGCATTACCGGCTGCTTCATCTGGTGAATTAAAAATGCCATTGTAGAACATATAAACAGCACCATTAGGGCCTTTTTGTAAATGCTTTTCTTCCTCTGGCTTTAAAAAGTGATACAGAGTGATATATTTTCCATCATTGCCTTTTATATACTCTCCATTTTCATCGGTTAAATAGAGGACATTGCCATTTTCATCATGCGCAACCTCACCCACTGGATGGTCAACATAAAATGCCATTTTACGAACCCCATCCCATATATCAAACCATTCATCTACCCATTTATTTCTCATACCTAAACGATTACGCAATATATCCTCAAGCGGTGCGACATCTAGCTGTCCTACTGCCTGGTGGGCTGTAGCGGTGTTGCGGTTGAGTGCACCAATGATTTGTCCAGCATCTTGCCCCATCGCCCTCTGTCCAGTTATATCAGTAAGGATGATAGTCCCATCACTGATAGCAGATTTGGTTTCTCCTTCTGCTGCATCCTTGGCTTTGCCGTGATTTAAAACATTCTTGGCAATGTTTTTTATCGTGTCGTTCCCAGAAAGGCTAAACCCATGGCTGCTGGCTTTAGCATGGGCACTGTTGCTGATATCACTGGTGCTAATGCTTCCTGTGGTCAGGCTGTTTTTATCTGCCGGCGCGGTGCTGGCAATGATGCCTCCGGTCAGCATTGTTTTGTCTTTAACTATGATATTAAAGCCGCCATCACCCGCTTTGATGCCTGATTGTTCCACAACACTATGATAATCGCTGGAGGATTTATCCTTTTGGAAAGAGGCGCTCATGGAGCCCCCACCACCCGTTTGTCCAGCACCAAACCCAACAGAAACAGAGTTTTGCTTGCTGGAAGTTTGTCCCGTATCACTGCGGCTGGTAATGGCAAAATCACCCCCTACTTCCATTTCTACACGCTCTCCAGAAACCACGGCGCCTGCCAATGTGGTGTTTGCCCCACTCGTGGTATGAACAGTGCCGGTGCCTATAATATGGCTGTTTTTGTGTTGAACTTCCTCACTGGAACCTTCCCCTTGACTAAAAGCAGCACTACCCGTTGCCCCTGCGCCACCCGTGCCATAACCGGTGCCAACACTCATTGAAGCACTTTCACTGCTGTTTTGTGTGCTTTGCGTGTTTTGCGCACTTTCAAAGATGATATCTTCACCTGCTTCCATGGTGATCTTTCCGCTCTGTGCATCATTTTCCAGCACATAGATTGGATTGGTACCAGCGATAATATCAGCACCAACACCATGAATGCTGCCTTTGTGGGCTTGCATGTTAACAGCGCGTCCGCCTTCTATGCTATCTGTCACCGCTGTGGAGACTTGAGAAGAGGCTTCTGTTTTCTCAGTTTTAAAGCCCACGGTTACACTGCCAGATGCACCCGCCATATTGGCAAGAGCATCCTTGGTGGAGCCCCCCAATCCTCCTAATGAGCTACTCAGTCCTTTGGTTATATTCCCCTTTTCCCCCGTATTGCCAGTCAGCCAATTAACAAAGGTTTTGCCTTTACTATAAAGATGACTGATTTTCATGCCGGTCAGTATGCCATTAATAACTGTATTGTTACCATCCTTATTATTCATGTGATCTGCGGCATCTTTTAGTCCTTGTACCGTGCCAAGGACACCGATATCAACGGAAGTTGTCACACCAGCAAAAGACTTTTCATGTGTCTCTTTGCCGTTAGAGGTATCATAGCTTTCTGAAAGCGTGATATTATTGCCGGCATCCATGTTGACATCACGATCCGCCGAAACAATGGCTGCTTGTAAATTCACATCATTATCAGCAGTAATCTGCACATCTTGGCGTGCCGTGATGTGTGATTGTGTGGAAGTGGTTTCCCATTGATCGCCCGTATCTTTGGCGCTTGCAATTCCAACACCTACAGAAGCACCGCTGTTGCTCTTTTCAAACTGAATGCCAAAGCCTGTGCGTTCTTCCTTTGAGCTTGAGGAATGGCTATTATGACCAACAAGCACATTCACATCACGAGTTGCCGAAAGGTTAATATTCTCACCTGCAAGATCAGAGCCAACAATTTTCACATCTTTTTTCTTGGCAGTGATGTTGATCGTACCATCCGCATTGAGAGAAGAACCTTGATGCTCAAAACTCTCTTCATTTTCTGTCTTTCCCTCACTCCCGTATATCGACACAAAACCCTTGCCTGATCCCACACCAAAACCTGTTTCATGCTCCTCTGAATGGCTCTTATGATGATCTGTCATGCCATCAATCGTCACACTTTCTCCGCTCACATGAATATCTTCATTTGCAAACATATGAGAAGCAGTGATTGTGGTCTCTTTGTCTGATTGCGTGATAATGTTGCCCGTCGCCCCAAGGATAGAGGAGACCGTTGTGGTATGCGATTGAGATGTATCGGACGATTCCTCATGCAAAAAGCCACTTGAAGACGATTGTGCTTGCTGATCAAACTGTTCTTGGGCGCCTTTTATGACAATCTTTCCCCCAGAGTGAATGGTAATATCCGCTTGTTTCTGTTCTCCTGGTGCTTCCTCTCCTGACGTTTCCTCTGCCTTACCGGCTATGAGCGTCGAGGCTATAACTTCCGTGTTGTTTCCTGAGTCAATGGCAATGCCTTCACCCCCAGATATGAGTGAACCGGAAACTTGGGTAGCATCCACCTTGTTATGCACGGATTTGCTGCTACTAAATGCTCCACCGTCTTTATGGTACGACATCTCATAGTGTAAGCTATCCTCTGCATTGGTGATCAGGACATCGTTGCTGGCTTTCAGCCCTACCTTGCCATCAGCCGCAATGGAACTGCCTGTGATGCTAAGATCATGCGGTTTGCCATCCTGCCCTGCAATGATCGTGGTATCACCTCCCGATTTTATCGAAGAGCCAACGGCATGAGAAGCTTGCATGTCCACTTTCGTGTTTTTGCCCTGAAGATGATACTCCATCTCATCGTTTCTCACCCCTATTGTTACCTCCCCTTGGGCGCCAAGTCCAACATTGCCCTTCGCATCTATATCGGAAGCAGCAATATGGATATCGCCACCCGATAGAACAGTGGTATCTTTTCCAGAACTTAAATGAGAGCCATTGTGCACGGCAACATGAGATGTTTCACTCCCATTCTGATTGTCCATACTGTTGCGTGTGGCATCAATTGAAACGTTTTCTTTTGCCTGTAAGGAAAGTTTATCCGTTGCTTGAACATCAGAGCCTAAGATATTCAAATCTTTTCCAGAGAGAAGTGTCGTTGAGCCACCAGAGTTGACTTCTGATTTATGATGCATGGTGGCATCACCCTGTTCATCATGGTAATGGGTTTCTGCTGAACCGATCGTCAAGTTGCCTTCTTCTGTAGCCATGGCAAGATCACCTCCGGTGGTGATCCCCACCCCTGAGGCGGTAATATCTTGTTTGGCAATCACGCTCGCATTGCCACCAACAGAAAGCGCCTCGGTGTTTAATACTGTCTCCACGCCGTCAACCGTTGTGCGCCCTGCATCTAAACGAATATTCTTCTCCGCAAGGATAACAGCATCCCCACCCGCCGCAAAATGCCCCCCTTGACTGAGGATATCCCCGCCATGCACATGCAATTGGTGGTTTGCCGCAATCCGCCCTGAATTGGTTATTGTGGAATTGCTCGTATTTTGGCTGGTGATATTGACATCATCGCCCATGATCAAAGCCCCAGAAGAAACAAAGGAGGCTCTGTCTTTTTCAGGGATATAAAGCACCGGTGCATAAACATCCATGCCCTTGACCTGTTGGCGCACATAAATCACCATCGGGGCTTCTAGAGAAGCCAATTGTTCTTCACTCAAAGCCTCACCAAAAGTCAAATTGTGGGCTTTTGCATATTCTGCCCCGACATCCAGCAAGGTTTTGACTTGTTCAATGGCATCACTTCCAGGAATAAAGGAACCTTTGCCCAAACCTTGACCAACAAGATCACGCATTTGTTTTTCAATCAGCTGCTTTTCAAAATATGCATCGCCTAAGAAAAAAATCTCTCTGTCAGGATT
>NZ_JBHIMX010000024.1:0-7669 GCF_042194435.1 Bartonella sp. LB28NMGDW | reverse complement strand
TTGCTAACTTGTGTATCGGAACAGACAGAAAAAAAACGTAAGGGTGGTTCTGTATCTGCTGTCATTCTCTTATCGTTAAAGCATCTAGAGAAAAGCTTCTTACACCTATCCTAACATACATAAATCATAATTGAGAAAGCCATGAGACGCTGTATATCCCTATCCTTGGCGCAATGTACTATCTGTTTTGAAAGGGACATCTCACATCATCTCTTGGGCCATCTGCTCTAGCACCTTTTGCCGCTTCTAGGATGGCATGTTCTTTGAAGAATTGATGATTTCTGCGATCTCTTTTTGAAATGAGCGTGATGGAGAAAAAGTTTTCTGCGTGAGAAAAAGAAGAGGTGGCTTTTTGCTTTTGCAGCCATCGGTACTGACGTTTGAATGGAAGCTGGCACGTGGGGAGGGGAAGTTATAGAGCGCGTGATCATTAAATTTTATCTCGCTATAGGAATATTGGGTTTTATAAGCTATAGAGAAGGCTATACTGAGGGAATGGGGCGCGTGCGCTTAAGTCTTACTAGATAATCTTCAGAGAACAAAAGCTTGTGAAAAATAAGGGCGTTCTTGTATCTCTTTTGCTCCTTATTCCACATCGTTCAAGAGGCTACCTGTTATAGAGCTAGAACGATATTTTTACCAGAAAGCCATACTCCTTAATCCTTAAAAGATAATACTTCCTCACATCCCCTCCTTTAGCTGTATAGGCTTGGGGCTTTTTTAGAAGCTGTTTTTGTAAAGCTACACCACACAAAAGCATGCTCTTAGAGATCAGCTATGGATGTTTTTTGTCTTTTCAAAGCAGGCGGAACATTCTTGCAGCAATTTTATAATAAAGAAGTTCAGAGGTATTATCGTCTGTGAAAAAGTGAACACTAAATAGCTAATAGCTTGAGATAATGCCTTATAACTAACAGCCTGACCCTTACAATAGGGTTTGTTCAACTAAAACTTAAGCTCTGTAATTTTTGCACTTAAAAGGCTCGAAGAAGCTAAACTAAAAGAGGTGCTGCTTTCTTTTACGCTTTTACCTTTCCTGTGAGCTTAACCACATATCTATGCGCAAGGTGTCTATCTCTGTCCTCTGTACAAGGAGATACAAATTAGATGATTTTTTACCCTACCTTAAATATACTTTTGTGCAAATTACTTTAAAGGTTGTGTTTTGTTTTATTCGAAATGCTTTTATGGAAAGGCTTATTGCGCTAAGAGCAAGGAAAAAAACGTGTAAGGTTCCAGTGATAATGAAGAACTTATCGATGAAGTTTATAATCTTATCTTATTTAATTTCTACTAAATCACCATCAAGCACTATAGGATATTCAGTCGTTTGAAAAAAGGATTTTATTTTTTCAGAGCTTGAGGAGCGAATAAATTGAGATTTCTGCATAAAGCAAACATGGAAAAATTGTGATTTATTGATAATGTCTTTTATCAGATAAGAGGATGAGAGGGATGATAAAAGGGCATTTCTTTCAATATCGTAACGTGAATCAATAAACAATAAAACGCCAACACCGTTTTCAAATTGATTGATTATAATGAGTTAAATAGTCTTTCGCCGAGAGAGTGCAACCTTGAAGATTTAAGACATTTGTAAAATCGTGTACAGAAATTGAAGTTCCCATAATATTATAAAAAGTTAGTGTTCTTCCTTTCAGGTGTAAGGTATGGCCATGATAGCCACAATCGCATAATTGATCCTATGCAATATGAACAACATCACCTGTGGCGTGTTCAAGTAATGGTACATCTTTAGGATAAAAAACAGAGACAATTAATTCATCATTTTCAGGATTTGACTTTACTTGAATGTGATCATAAAGATGATAAATGTCACCATCAATCTCGGAACACTGGAATCCTATTGGAGAAGTTTCTTTTGTGGTAAAGCTAAGAGGTTTAATATCTAATTCAGGGATTATGTCTTTTATTTTCGACACAGATTCAGCTTGAAAGGCTTCTCAAAGATAGAATAGGTTTTTTAGACATTTTAATTTTTGCTTCCGAGATATCGTAATAAGTTTATCCGCAAAACTTGGCAGGCATATGATGGTATCGATAGAAAATTCTTCGATAGCTGAACTCAAAGTCTCAAGATCAACCATAGAGGCAAATGGATAATATGTTACTTTGAGCAGTCTACAAATTTCATGTACAAATAAAAATCCCCCCATAATCCTTTAAGCTGTGAGACAATTTGCAACGGCGTTTACAGAGCAATCTTTAAAGACAGTTTCGAGCTTCTTTGCCGCAGAGTGTGTTACAAACTCATAATTGAGCCATTTATGGCGAAGTGTTTTGGGCACCCTTGTTGTGCTACTGGTTTTCAAAAATTATATGTGACATTGAAGTTCCTTATTTTTTTAGTTTGCATGAGGCAAAGGCAAGAAGCAAAGGCGGAGATACCAACAATCATGCAAAAGGTGAAAGCGATGTGATTGTTGAAATGGCTGATGATCCATCCACTTGTCCATGAGCCGGCAGCTTGGCCAATATTTGAAACAACAAGGATATAACTAAAAAGAACACTGGCTGAGAGGGATGCAGTTGTTTTCCCTGCTTGATAGTATATTTCTGGAACCATGACAGATTCATAGACACTGTAGGCAATTAACGCAGTCACAGCGGTAAAGACGCCACCTATGAGGAAAAATGCAGCAAAACTTCCCATAAGCCATAATAGGTAGAAAGTTGATTTATCAGAAAGGCTGAGATGTTTATTGATTATTCCTTGCCAGATACAAATACTGATGCCAACAATTGAAAAGAAAATTCCACTATAAGGGGCGAGATTGCTGTCAAATTTATTGAGAAGTGTTGTGGTGGTGATGAAAATTCCCATGAGGAATGCACAAAGCAAAGCCGTGACCAGCAAATAAGTGATAGAACGATTATGGATTATTGTTTTTAAAGAAGAAAGAAAAGGCTTCTTTATTTTTTTGTTCTTTTCAAGAGATAATTTTTTATGGGGGTAGTGATAAACAATTTGAATGGATAAAACACAAAGATACAAACCAATGAGTGCAAAAAAAGCCGTTAAGAAGGTCGATGCGTTATATTTTATGGCACTCGTTGCAACAAGAGGGGCGATAACGACAGCAGCGTTTTGAAAAAAAGAATAGAGAGTTAATGCGCGTTTAAGAGTACTTCCATTGAGATGTTCTGATAAAATTTCTCTCAAAAATGGCTTGGAAATTGCTTTCGAAAAAGCCATTAAGGTAAAAAAGATCAACCATGCAGAAGGTGTAAGCGATAGGATAATGCACACAAAAGCAATACTCCTTAAAATAAAGGCGGTAGCCATTAAGAGTTTACGCGAAAATTTTTCTAATAAACCCGTTGTGGTTACCATGAGAATGCTTTCAAGGATTACTGATCCAGCGAGATAAAAAGCAACATTGGCAGCAGTTATGAGAGAAGAGTTTCCAATCAGAGGGAGTACAAAGAAAAAGGAAAATTCAGAAAGAAAAACTGCGCTATAGATGAAAAAAGGAATTTTATTTTTGCTCATGGAATTTCCATAGAAGTGCTGTTAAATGATCAAATACATTTTGTTGTATCTGTTGAGGACGTCTTATGAGCCCTGTTTCCGCTGAACACATTTCGTTGAAATAGTATCTTTATTGATTTACCGGTCAGTCCACTGCAAGAATATTATTTTTTGTTTTTCTACGATGTTTTTAGAAATATCGAGCATGATCTGGGTTGAGCAACAACACTATGCCTTGGTGTTCGCGCAATAATCGTCAGGTCATTGAGACCTTGATCCCATATCTTCTCTTGATGGTTTTGACTGTTTCTAATCCTATTTGATAACCAACTGACACCCCACATTTTTGTTTTTCCCCCGCATTCTTGTTACTCTAATGTATCCTTTATGAAGGGGATGTACTAACCGCTCCATAGATTGTCAACATATGAATGAGATGAATGATTTTATAACCTTTTAATGAAATTATATTTTTTTAGTGGAAGGTTATTCATCCTCTTTTAGCGCATGCGTTGATATTTGCCTCCATGGCGTTGTAAAAACCCCTTCTCAACAAGAGTGCGCCGTAATCGGGCAAAGTCTACCGTAAAGAGATTGCATATCTTGGAAACTTCCGTTTCGCTATAGATTTTTTCCTTTTGAAAGGCTTCACCAATTTTTGATAGCATCTCTTCTGTTTCTAAATGGCGGTCGCTTAAATTTTCCCTATTCCGTTCATTTTTTTCTTCTAGCGCTTGCCATAATGTATCTCTCGCTTGAAATCCTTCTGTTGTGTTGTGAATAAGTCCGAGATTCAAAAGGCGATTGATGGATTTATGAATGGTTTTGGCATCTGAATCGACATGTTTGAGGATATCAGTAAGATTTTTTGCACCAAGGATAATGGCGGCATAAACAGCGCGTAGTGTCGGTGAGGTCATGGCAGAGATCAGCGAATTGCGTGTGCTGCGTTTGTGAAGTGCTTCTTTTCCCATGGGCAAAATATCATTTCGAATGGGCAGTTCATTGATTTCTATGAGTTCTGCTTGTAGCGATTGTGCGCGTACAATTTGTTCCGCAGAGGTGCGTTTGCGAATAATCCCCAGACCACTTTGGCGATATTTGTGGTTTTCGGGGAGTGTTAAAGCTTCATAGGAGCCATCAAGCCGGTAGAGAATTTCTTCCCACAAAGGGGTTCTGACACGTCGCACCCGCTGTGCCCCATTAAGCGCAACGGTTGAGGTCATGGTTGGTTCATGCAAACAAAGATAACCACCCGCGGTGATGTGTTCCCAAAGGGTTATAACAAATCGCACATCATCTGCGGGAGTACCAGCATCAAGCCAAGCAAAATCTATTGGTCCCCAAGATTTGAGCGTTTCATCATCGAGAGAGAAGAAATTCTCATGGATAAATGTTACCATGTCTTTTTCAATACCGTCTTGAAGCAGTTTTTGCCATGCTTCTTCTGCTGATTGACCTTCGACTGTAAAATCATCAATGGTGATAAGCCGAGGTTCGTAATTCTCAAGGATTCCTGAAGGGGCAAGCAAAGCTGTGCGCTCTTCCCAGGTGGAGGATTCTAAAAGTTTTTTATCTTGTTGCCATGCTTGTTTTGCTTTTTGCAGTGCTTTAGCAATCAAGCGCGTACTATCACCAGCACCGATTTCAATGACTGTGCGCGGTCTTGCCATTTGAATAAGCGCATAAATGAGCTGTGCACTATTTTCTGTTCCCATGCCAGGTCTTATCAGCTGCATCTTTTTATCCTTATAATTTTACCAATCGTAGCATTCCTGCTTTTATAAAAAACTTTATTGAATCCTCTAGCGGATATTGAATACGTATTGGTGTGGTGGCTTGCTTCAAGAGATGTTTTGTTTTTTCATGAAGCCGGATTGTACGCCCATTGAGTTGATTAATGGCAAGACTGCCAAGAGAAGAATCTATGATAATACATGTTGGCTCTCGTAAAAGAGCGGTTGCATCATTTTCTGAAAATGCTTTTTGATCTGTTTCGATGAGACCGTGTCGTAGCAGTGATATCAAAAGACTTCCAGAGGCAAGAAGAGTACTATAGAATTGTATTTCTCTTAGTGATTGGACAAGGCAGCCTTCACGAAGTGCTTCAAATGTGGGAAAGTCGAATCCGCCAAATGCCGCTCCTTTTGTAGAAACAATGGTGATGGGTTGTATTTGCCGTTTGCCAATGAGTGCTGGTTTATTTCTCGTTATCTGTACGTCTTTTGCCCATTGAACGCGTGATAAAGGATTGAGTTCACGTGGGTATACAGCGAAAGAATTGATGGCTATGGGCGGCGTTGGTTTTTGCAATTCAAGGGTGTGGATGTTTTCATTCAAGTCATGTTGCATGGTGTCTGCCAGTTGCCATACATAACCACCTGTTCCATTGTAAAAGTTTAAGCCTATAGGGTCTTGTTGCATGATGTTATCGTTTTTTTTTACTTTAAAATATCAAGTTTTTGGGAGGGTTATTAGTTGCTCTACATTAAAGAGTGGTTTATCAAAGTCCTATTGGGTTGGTATGGGGTTGCATGGGATACAACGATTTGATAAGGATTTTATTGGGATTTGATAGGGCGGTGATTGTCATGTCCTTTTGGGGTGTATGGTTTGCTTGAGAAAAACGCCTCGTCCACTAACCATTATCAAATTCTCTCTGTTTCTTTTTTTGTACGGCACTGTTCACAATAAAACCTAATATGCCTGCGATCATTGTGGCGATGCCAATGATAAACAGTGTGCTTTGGGTATGATGCACTTTTACAAAGCCGGCTCCTAGAAAGCCAAGGCATACGGATGTCTGTATGATGAAGATATAGGCAGGCATTTGACTGTTTCGTTGTTCTTTGGGGATGGCTTTCATCATAAAACTTGCCATTAAGGCATTTTGCACACCATTGGCACTCCCAAGGATGAAAAATGATAGCATCATCAGCCATGTGAAGTTTGTTAAGGAAAAACAGAAAATTGCAAAGCCAATGGTTGCGGCAGCTAGTGATGCACCAGCGGCATTGCCAAAATGGTGGAAAAGATTGGAGAAGCAGAGTGGACCAACCACTAAGCCTAGGCTTAGCATACTTGTGATCACCCCATAGGTTTCAGCGCTTAAGTTGAGATCGGTACGAATGCGGACAATCGATAAGACGTTGAGAGCAGAGGTGAGGATAATAGTGATGATGAGGGGCGCAAGAGCATAGACGACATTTTTTTTGCGCAAGAGACCCGCTAAATCTAGTCCTTTTTTGGCTTGCTGTGTTGTATCTGTCTTTTGTGTATGAATTTTTAAACTTTTAAAACAGAAGAGAGTGATAAAGGTAGCAAAAAGAACCATGATTGAAAGTGCAAACAATCCTTTTTGCCCGTTCGATAGACCATACAACACACCCCCTAGGAGTGGTCCGGCAATATAGCCAAGATTACGAACTGTTTGGATAACGCGATTGATACGGTCTAATTGCTGATCATTTTTTGCGAAGTCAGGTACCGCAACAAGAATAGCGGACCAAAAGAGTGAACCAGCACAACCTAGTGCGAAAGAAAGGGCAATATAAACCCAAAATTGGTTTGCGATTGCAGCTGCGGCTATGAAAAGCGCTTCAAACAATAAAACAACAGTGACTGTGTGTACTGGTTGGAAGCGATGCAAGAGGCGTGGTGCAATGGGTCCGGCACAAATTGCCCCGATAAGCCCTGCAAACAGCAGCATTGAAATAGAAGCTGTGCTTTCTGCTAAGTGTAGAGCAAATGTAACTTGTGCTGTTTCATCGGCAAAGCTGCTAAAGCCTAAAACGAAAAAAAGCCCAGTTTGGGCGAAAATCATGGATTTTTTCTTTGTCACAATGCTCCTCCCCAAGAGGTTATAAGGTACAATTTTCTTCTACGTGTTTATGGTATATCCCATGCTTTGTATAGTTTTTCTTGATGATCAGTTGAGAAAGGAAGTTTTCAGAGCTCTCTTCAAAACAAGCACAATGCCTATTGGCAGTGATGAGCAGCTCCTTATGTTTTTTGAAAGGGGAATATTGAAGGATTATGGGCTGGCGAAATTTTCTGATATGAGAGACAATGATACAAAAGGGCAATCAGAAAATTTCACAAAAAAGCTGCACTATGCGTGCAGCTTTTTTTGTGTTTGCTTTAGAGGTAGACGTTTTAAAGCATGAAAGTATCCTT
>NZ_JBHIMX010000023.1:0-8209 GCF_042194435.1 Bartonella sp. LB28NMGDW | reverse complement strand
AGCTTCCCCTCAACGACAACAAATTTGAGCGTCTTGCTGTTTTTGATATCTTGATCAGGAATGTAAAAACGCGCCGTTACATAGCCTTGATCCAAATAAACTTTGGTTAACTTCTTGATTAAGAGCTGAATATCGACAAGACCGATACATCTTCCAACATAAGGCTCTGTTACGGCTGATATAAAGCGCTTTTTGACATGATGCACTCCCTCAACAACAAGAGCATGAATGGGAAAACATTGCTTCCCACCCAAAAGCGTTTCTGGATTTTGCTCTGAAGGCGTCTTTATCCTTTTAGGCGTTAAAGCGCGTAAATTCTCAATTCTTTCTAATTGCTGTTTCTCAGATTGTTGGCGAGAAAAATTATCGGTTGGGGAATGAAAAACAGCTGAAGAGCGCGCATAAACACTTACACCTGTAAACAAGCCAAAGAAAACAACAATGGCACGAAAAATTCTCAAAAGAGAACTTTGGCGTAAAAATACAGAAAACAATACAGATTGCCCCCGCTTTGCACTATTCATGAAGCATGATTTAAAAGAACTTCATGGAACCACTAATAAACCCACTCAAAACAGCCACTGCCCTATAACACTTTTAACAAAAGCACATGCCTCTGTTACCAAAGAAAAGTGACACTAAAAAAACCACTTTATTTTAACTGCTGAAGATCTCTCCCCCACATTTATATAAAGAAACCTCTAAACAAAACTGTTTAGCCCGTCAATGGTTAATACATCAATATCCCCAGTTTTCAATATCCCCAGTTTAATGCTACAATATATTTATCAATAATTAGAGATAAATTCACTCTCCAGCTCCTCTAAGCCACTCAACACGCATATAAACGAGACATCATGCGATCAAGAACATCCTGTCGTCAAAAACCATCATAGAAAACAATAAAGAAACCTCTTTTAAAACTTTCTACTCAAATAGGCAAAACTCTCTGTACAGCGCATTAAGCAACCGTTCTCCAAAGACAATGATCTGAGTGATCTGAACAGAAGAGTTTTGTCCAGTGCTGTCAGTGTTGTCAGTTCTTTTTAGAGCCTATATTATTTTTTTAAATGAGAAAAAATTAAAAACATTATATTTCAATATGTTAGCATTTTAACGATACAACCTATATCGACAATACAACCTTAAATACAATCCATAATATATATTTGTCAGTTTGTGTCAGTAAATTAAACTAACAAATTAGATTATTTTAGTGACTCATAAAACCTATCAAAATACTCATTATGATATTTTAAAAGCACATAGTTCATTTGTCTTGATGAACACGTGAAACGAACAGCAAATTTTACTACTTTGCTGATCTTATCCTATGCCATGGGCTGTTGATAAACAGCCTTTTAAACCCCTTTTGAAAAAATATCGGCTTTTTTAGCAGTTTTTTCCCATTTTTATCGTTATTTGCTTTAAATGCATTTAATTGAATTCGTTTTGATTCTTTTGATGATTATTGATCATATCATAAGGCAAGGGATTTTTATTACAATATGCTGCAATCTATTAAGTATGATAACAAACACATCACTTTACACTCCCTTTTACAATCCTATCGTGAACAGGCAACATCAAATGCTCTACGGGGGAAAGTATTTGAAGATTTTGTGACAAAATATCTTATGTATGACCCTCTCCACTATGGGCGATATGAAAAAGTTGAGAGCTATTATGAATGGGCGAAAGAGCGTGAAGGTTGGAATAAAAATGATATCGGCATTGATCTGGTTGCCAAACTTCGCAATCAAGAGGGTTATGTCGCTATTCAATGTAAGTTTTATCAGGCAGACCATCAGATCAGTAAAAAGGATATTGATAGCTTTATCGCGGCATCTGGAAAAGACATCTTTAAATATCGTCTTCTCGTTGACAGCACAGAAGTGGAATTAAGTGACAATGTGAATACCATGATTAAAGGACAAGCGATACCCGTTTATCGCATTGACCTTCGTCATATGGAAAACAGTCGGATAGATTGGCAAATATTTGCAACAAAACAAGAAGTGGTTCTGAAATCAACCAAAGAGCCTCGTTCCCATCAAGAAGAAGCCATCAAGAAAGTCTGTGAAGGTTTAAAAGAAGCAGACCGTGGCAAGCTGATCATGGCATGTGGTACGGGGAAGACTTTCACCAGTTTGAAGATAGCAGAAACCCTTGCTGGGAAAGGCAAGCGTGTTTTGTTTCTGGTCCCTTCTCTGGCTTTAGTCTCACAAACAATCCGTGAATGGACAGCCGATGCACAAGTACCTTTGCGTTCTTTTGCTGTGTGTTCGGATACAAAAGTAGGCAAGCGTCGTAAGAACCAAGATGATATTGTTGGCATGGAAACATCAGATCTTGTTCTCCCTGCTACCACGGATGCCCAAACCCTTGCCAAAGAAGCTTGCGAAAACCTAGCAGATGCAATGACGGTGGTGTTTTCAACTTACCATTCTATCCAAGTGATTTCAGATGCGCAAAAAGAGCATGGTTTACCCGAATTTGATCTAATCATTTGCGATGAAGCACATAGAACAACTGGGGCTGTGTTAGGAACAGACAAGCGTGAATCTGAATTTATCAAGGTTCATGATAACAGAATCATTCGGGGTAAAAAACGTCTATATATGACAGCAACCCCCAAAATCTTTACAGATAAGATAAAAAGGAAAGCTGACCTATCTGATACTGTTCTTGCCTCTATGGATGACGAAAAAATTTATGGCAAAGAACTGCATCATTATACATTTGCGGAAGCTCTAGAACATAAACTGTTATCACCTTGTAAAGTTATCATATTAGTTGTCAATGAAAAAGAAGTAAGCCAATCCATTCAACATCTTATTACCGATAAGAATTATGAACTTATTCTTGACGATAGGACCAAGATTAATGGCTGTTATAGAGCCCTTACCAAAATGGATCTGAAACTTGATCTTGAAGATGACCCCAATCCCATGCGTAGAGCTTTAGCATTTTGCAAAGATATTGATACTTCTAAACGCATATGCAAGGAATTCAAAAAAGAAAAAGTTCAAGAATCTTTGCACGCCCTTCATAAAAACTATAAAGATACTCCCCCTCTTAACTGTACTCTTGCCCATATTGATGGAACCTTTAGTGCTAAAGAGCGTACAAAACAACTTGACTGGTTAAAGGAAGATGCGGGGGAAAATACGTGTCGTGTGCTAACCAATGTACGCTGTCTTTCTGAGGGTGTTGATGTTCCTGCTCTTGATGCTGTTCTATTCTTACACCCGCGAAAAAGTCAAATTGAGATTATTCAAGCAATAGGCCGTGTCATGCGTCGAGCAGAGGGTAAGAAAAGAGGCTATATCATTCTACCCGTTGGAGTACCGGCTGGCATTCCACCAGTACAAGCCTTGGAAAATAATCCAAAATATGATGTCATCTGGCAAGTCGTCAATGCTTTGCGTGCCCATGATGAGAGTTTTAATAAAATAATCCACCATATGTCCATAAAACAGGACGTAAGCTATGCCCTTGATATTATTGTTCCTTCTCAAAAGGCTACCTCAGAAGATACAACTGTGGTTATTGATGACTTACCTATACGCTCAAAATCAGAATATTCAGGACTGAACATTGGATCACCAACTTATGAATCCTTTCACGGATATAAACCAGAAGAAGAATTATCCCTTTTTTCTCAATATCCGGATGTCATTAGAGCAGCTATTGTTAAGAGAAATTACGACCCTAGCTATTGGAAAAGATGGGCAACCAATGTTGCTGATCTTGCTCAAAATCATATCACACGCTTAACCGAAGTTTTAACAAAATCAGAAACGGAAACGCGGCGGGTGTTTAATGGTTTTATGACCGAATTACGTAACAATTTAAACACGACCCTCTCCGAAGAAAATGCGATTGAAATGCTTGCACAACATCTTGTGACGCGTCCAGTCTTTGATGCTTTGTTTGAGGGGCATCAGTTTGTTCAAGAAAATCCCGTCTCTTGTGCTTTACAACGTGTACTTAATATCCTTGATAAAGTTACTCTTAAAGAAGAATCTCAAGATTTCAGAACTATCTCTAGGAATGTACAATTTTACACACGAGGAACTACAAGTCTTGAAGCACAACAAAACTTAATTGTAAAGCTTTATAATGAATTTTTCCGTCATGCTTTTCCGCGTACGGTAGAAAAATTAGGAATTGTTTATACGCCCATTGAGGTTGTGGATTTTATCATTCATTCTGTTGATGATGTTTTACGCAATGAATTTGGAAAAAGCCTTGGTTCACGGGGTGTCTCTATTCTTGACCCTTTCACGGGAACGGGTACCTTTATTACACGGCTTTTACAATCAGATCTCATCAAACCAGAGGATATGGAATATAAATACCGTTATGATATCCATGCCAATGAGATTGTCTTACTTGCCTATTACATAGCAGCGATTAACATTGAATCGACCTATCATAGTATCATGAAAGGAGAATATATCCCTTTCAAGCATATTGGTTTGACTGATACGTTTCGGATGCTTGAAGAAAAGAATCTGCTGCAAAAATTATTCAAAGAAAACAGTGAATATTTAGAGCATCAAAAGAAACTGGATATCGAAGTTATTTTTGGTAACCCTCCTTATTCGATAGGACAAAAAAGCGAAAACGACAATGCAAAGAACACTCCCTATCCCATATTAAATAAACGTATTGGTGACACTTATGCCGCTCATTCAAAAGCAAGTCTTATGCAGGCGCTTTATGATAGTTACATCCGTGCCATTCGCTGGGCAAGTGACCGTATAAAAGACCGTGGTGTGATTGGTTTTGTTACAAATGCAAGTTTTATAGATACAAAATCTATGGATGGCTTACGCAAATGCCTCGTTGAAGAATTTAGCAGCCTTTATATTTTTCATTTACGTGGTAATCAACGAACCTCTGGAGAACTTTCTCGCAAAGAAGGTGGAAAAATTTTTGGTGAAGGTTCTCGTGCCCCTATAGCGATTTCTATTTTGGTTAAAAATCCAAATGCACAACAACATGGGAAAATATATTTCCGTGATATTGGAGATTATCTCAATAGAGAAGAAAAGCTTAAGACAATTAAAAAATTTGGTAGCATTAATGGTATTACACGGAGTAAACAAGGTTGGCAAATAATTACACCGGATAGGCATAATGATTGGATAAATCAACGTGATGACAGTTTCAAGACATTTCTAGCTTTAGGTGTTAAGAAAGGTCATGATACAAAGCTTTTTGAAACTTATTCCTGTGGCGTTCTAACCAGTCGTGATGCGTGGGCATACAACTCAAGTCGTAATGCTTTATCAAAAAACATGTACAACATGATTAACTTCTATAATAGCGAAGTGGAGCGCTTTAACGAAGCTTATGGACATGTTGATCGCAAAATACGTGAAAAGGCTATAGACAATTTCGTTAACGCTGATGCTACAAAGATCAGTTGGAGTAGTACTCTTAAACGAGAATTTATAAGAGAAAAATTATTTGAGTTCGAGGAGACGTGCTTTATTCAAAGTATTTATCGCCCTTTTACAAAACAATGGCTCTATTATAATCGTGCTTTCAACGATAGAGTTTCCATAATGCCATGTATATTTCCTATAGGAAAATCAGTTGAAAATAAAATGATACAACTTACAGGCATAGGAGCAAAAAAAACCTTTTCTGTTCTTATGATTAAAGCTGTGTCTGATTATCAGGTGATAGAAAACGGTCAATGCTTTCCGCAATATCTTTATGAAGATATTGTATCCTTAAAAGAGAAAAGTGAAAAGCAATCCCATTTATTTACAAACTCTATAGAGGAAAACAAAACAGCTGGTTTACAACGCCGTGATGCCATTACGGATGAAGGATTAGCACATTTTAAAGCCGCTTATCCTAATGAAACTATCACTAAAGATGATCTATTTTATTATGTTTACGGGATTTTGCATTCAGAAGATTACCGCACCCGTTATGCTGATAACCTCTCTAAAGAATTGCCTCGTATCCCTTGTGTAAAGAGCACTGAAGATTTTTGGAAATTTGTAACTGCAGGGCGTGAACTGGGGCATTTGCATATGAACTATGAAACTGTAGAACCTTATCCTGTAACCTTTAAAAAAGGTGATCCAAAACTCACTGATATCCCTAATCCTGAAAAATTCTATTATGTTACAGAAATGAATTTTTTTGGGAATAGTAAAGTAAAAGATAAATCGACAGTTTTTTACAACAGCAATGTCACAATGACAGATATCCCTCTTGAAGCTTATGAATATATCGTCAATGGTAAACCCGCTCTTGAATGGGTTATGGAACGGCAATGTGTAAAGACTGATAAAAAGAGCGGCATTGTTAATGATGCCAATCGCTATGCTGTTGAAACCATTGGCAACCCTGCCTACCCTCTAGAGTTGTTTCAAAGAGTTATTACCGTAAGTTTAGAAACAATGAAAATCGTAAAAAAACTACCAAAATTAGAAATGAGAGAAACTGAATAGATTTGGCATGCTCAGATGATAGGCATGTTAACCTCACAAAGGGGTATAAGGTCTTATAACCTATAGGTTCTATACCCTCTTTATAAATTGCTTACATACAATCTTTAAAAGGAGTGTTTGTATGCGTTATTCTAAAAAGAAATCATTTGCACTTTTAAATACTCTTATTTGAATTGCTTTAAGACTTTTAAGAAATCCCATCTTAAAGTGAATACGCTTCTTTTACATTGCCTTTAAGAGGTTATATCGTAATCTAAAATGATAGCTTTGTTTAAAGAGAGCTATGTATATTCATTTTCTTATATTACTTATAGGTTTTGAAGGTTTCTCAAACCCTCAAAATACCTTCAAAACCCCTTTTTATATATATTACAGATTGTATTTACGTGTTGTGTGTAATATGGGTTGTTTATTTAAAACATTAACATATTGAAATATAATAACTTTTATTTTTGATTGAAAAATAATATATAAAGGGGCGTAAAAGGAACCCTCAAAATACTCAAAATCTTCAAAACTCATAACCATAATGGTCTTGATAGCATTTCATATGAGTTACAAGCTATCTTTTGAAAGGCTTTAAAAGATCATATGCTTTTCATAAAGCACATTTTAATCACTCACTAAAATAATCTATTTTGTCAGTTCAATTTACTGACACATAACTGACAAGTTTTAATCAATTCACATCATTGGTTATCTTTAAAGATTGTAATAGTGATATGAGTTATGTTTTTAAAATACTAACCTATTGAAATATAATGTTTTTAATTTTTACTCATAAAAAAAATAATAGAAGGTCTAAAAGGAACTGACAACACTGACACGGTCTATTAAAAGGGATTTTACTGATCTCTATAATGATCAGTTTCTATTGAGATGTTTTCATAAGTGTTTTCATAACAGACAATAAATCGCAATTATCCTATTTATCATTTCTCTTATGAACATGAAAAATGATGCCATGGCTATAAAGAACATAACAACTATAGAGAAAGCAAAAATGCAAATGAAAGCATTTGTTTATAAAGACAGTCCCTATAAAGGCTGTTAAGTCTAAAATGTGTTATTAAAAGAAATTAACAGAAATCTTAAAATTTATTTAGCAACAAAATTGATAGGTTATAAAGTTTAAAATACGCATAATGAGAGCTTTTCTAAATATTATAAATGTATAGATTCAGAAAATAACGCAATCGTTTAATAAAACCTATAATATAGCTTTAAAAGCACATAAATATAAAAGAAGCAATTAATAAGCATAAGATATTATCAATACATAACGTATTTAAAAAATAAGAAAAAATATCAAAAAAGATAAAATATTATTTGACAATAAATACGTATTTTGTTATATAAATAATCAAGTGATTGAAAAACACTTTTTGATAAGCGGATAGACTACGAAACAGCCTTTCCAAAGTCTTTAAAAAACTGACTATCTTTTATGCTATCGTTGGCATATATAGTGATTTTGTCGGGTGTGCTTACACCATACAATACCCTTATGGGAAAAGTGTAAGCAACGGACTTATCACCGTGTTTTTCAACACCCGATGCTTTTATAAGCTGTCAATTGAAAAACAATTTTATGATAAGGTTTAATTATGACAAATATCTCAAAAACCACCCCCGTTATCTCTAATATTGCAAATGAAACCGCGTCTGTTAATCAACAAGAGCCTGCAAAAAAATACGAATTTATTGATGATTGTGAATATATCGAT
>NZ_JBHIMX010000022.1:0-8690 GCF_042194435.1 Bartonella sp. LB28NMGDW | reverse complement strand
TCTTCTAAAGACTGAATGGCTGCTTTCTTTTGCTCATCCGTGATGGCATCTGGCCATAGCAGTTCAGAAGCTTTTACAGTGCATAAGCGTACTGTAATCACGGCGCGTTGATCGGCGCCTGTTGCGTCAATAGTGGCAAAAGAAATCCCTGCCGGTGTTTGACTGCCATCTGATGCTGCTGGATTAAGGGGGACATAGTGTTCCGTTGCGGTTATCTTCCCCATGACAGTTCCTGCTTCAATGAATGCTCCTGATGCAAACACCACTTCTTCGTTTGACATATCGGGGTCGTAGGGTCCAAGATAAGCGCCATTGCGTACGTCGTCATAAATAATATTCGTCATTTCACTGCCCTCCAAGCTGCTTCCCATTTTGCGTGAATCTTTGCCTTGCTCGTCCCATCACTATGAGGGGTATAAGGCGAGACTTTTAAAGACGCGCTTTGAGAGCTAGCTGCTGTCAACACACATTGGCGTGCTTTCTCGAGACTCATACCGTTTTGAATAGCTTTTGCTGCGTCAAAAGAAACGCCTAAGTGCTTTGCTTGCCTTTCAAGGGTTGTTAGTGCTTTTGCGCGCTTTCTTTCTTTTTCAAGAGCAGCTTTTATGTTTTCCTGCTTGTCCTCATTGTCTTCATCCTCATCTTCGTTTTCTTCTTCATCGTCGAAGTCTTCGGCGTTTTTGTCGACGTCACTATCGTCTTCGTCCTCTTCCTCGTCATTGATGATGTCGACGATCTTTTCGTCATCCTCTTCTTCAGCGCGGTATTGTGTGCGTGCCATGTGTTTTGTCCTTCTTTTTCTGTTGATGTTGGGTTTTGTGATATGGAATCCGTTAAGGCTTCCAAAGCTTGCGCAAGGGTCCCCTGCGCATCTGCTAATCCAAGCGTGATCGCTTGGTTGCCTATAAAAGTTTCTGCTTTTGTGTCACGAATTGCATCAGCATTTAAGCGTCTGTTTTGCGCCACCAAATCAACAAACATCTCGTAGAGCAGGGCGCAATCGGCTTGCATTTTTATCTGTGCTGTATCGCTCAAGGGTTCGTGAGGATTGCCATGAACTTTGTGATCACCTTCAAAGACAAAGGTCCATTTATGCCCGTGTTTTTCATCTGCACGGGACTGGTCAAGATGAGCACAAACAACCCCAATCGAGCCCACAACACCCGTGCGAGCTACCCATATTTGAGAAGCAGAGCAGGCAATGGCATAAGCTGCAGAACAGGCAAACTCATTGGCATGTGCCCAAATGGGTTTATTGTATTGTTTTGAGAGTGTTTGAAACTCTTCAACCAAATCAAAGACACCACCGGCTTCTCCACCGCCGCTGTCAATATCAAGTAAGACAGCGCGAACATCAGGTTGTGCAATGGCTTCACGAAAAGAAGCCCTTAAACCTTCATAAGAGGTTAATCCCGATAAAGCCCCAAGCCATGCACCACGGCGCACAAGCGTGCCATGAACTGGTAGGATAGCAACATTGTTTTGCACCACGTAAGTTTCTGGTGGTCTTAAAGCTTCCGTATCCCCTTGTCCAAATGCCCCAGGGGGAAACTTTTCTCCCTCAAAAAGACGCGGCGCAAGAGCATTCAAAATGATATCAAGCTTTGTCGATGCAAGCATATGAGGAACACCAAAAAGCCGTGATGCCAAAAACGGCATGTCGAGATTATTCACCATTTGTATGTGCCTCACTGCCTTGGTTGCTTTCATAAGTCTCAGAAGGTTCTGAATCTGCGGTATCAATTACTTGATTGTTACCAGAGGGCGCCGCCATATCCGTGTCAAAAGATAAGCCGCGCGCACGAGCATCTGTGTGCTCTTCTTGCAGTTCGGCATGAATGCTGTCGATATCAAAGCCGCGCTCGGCAAGTGCCATGCGTCGTGTTTTCAAGCCTGCACGGATTTCTTCTTTTTCCGCTGAGATATCCTTGTTTGGATCAATCATTTCAAGCGGGGGCGCAAAGCTTTCACATTGAAGCCATGGCAAGGGATTTTCTTCCCACCCTGGCAAATTGACGCATTTGACAAGCACTGCCATTTCAACAAAACGCTCCCATATAATGCGATTAAACTGAAAGGCAATGATATGTTCACGCCATTGTTTGACGTGCCGTCTAAACTGAATGATAGAGGTACGCACATTTGAAAAATTGCCGCGCGTAACGTCTCCAGTCACAACGGCATAAGGCATATTAAGTGCTGCACAAATTTTCAAGATATTGCGAAATTGAAAAGCCTCATAAGAGCCACCAACCTCAACAGGATTTGAGAATGTAACCTCTTTATTCTCTCCTAAATAAAGAGATGCACCGGGCGCAATGACAGGTGCTTTGTATTCTTCTTCAACGTTGTTTTTATCACGATTATCGGATAATTTTTCGACGTTTGGTGAATTGTCCTTGACAAAAGCCGCAAAAAGAGCCGCCGTCCTTTTTCTATCGAGTTCTGCGTCGTCATAGGATTCCAGTTGAAAGATCTTTGTCATACAGCGCGTTATTTTGGGAGAACCGCGCAATTGTCCGGCAATACGGCGCTCTTTGATGTGCAGGACCATTTCAGCGGGGACACGCACGCGCTCTTGGCTCTCAAATGCCATATTTGCAGGGACATCATCATAGGGGTGATGTTCCCAGAAATGATAAGCAACACGCTTGCCACTGGCATTAAATTCAATTCCCATACGAATGTAATTGCCTTCAATCTCAGCCGGTCCATTATAAGTGAGATCCAGCATTTCAGTGGGATAAACTTGCAACTGAAGAGGCACACCAGAGCGCCCGTAGAGGTCAACATAATGTAATCTTACAAAGCATTCTCCGGTTAAAAAGACCTCTCGTGCAATGGTTGCTTGCAGCCCATAAAAATTGGCATCTTCATCATAGTCCGCTTCATCAACCCATTGCCACCATAAGTCTAAAAGCTTTTTCTTTTCTTCTTGAAAGCCTTCAATACGAGGATAAGGTTTAATCCCATCACTAACAGCCGCGGAGACCCATTCTTCTGTTGCAGACCCATAAAGAGCTTCATTGTCATAAAGCCATCTTGAACGGGCAACAATGGTATCACCGCATTCCTCAATGGCTTTATTGATATGTTTTTTTGCGGGGTCAAAACCACCCATACGGCGGCTTTTGCTTGCCGCTTCAAAATGGGGATTGTGTTGACGAGAAATTGTAAAAAAGCCCGTGAGTTTATTGAAAAAACCAGCCATTAATAGCCTCGTGATATATTAAAATAGAAAACGCGTGAACGCTTGCGTCCTTCAAGGTTGGCTATTTGTGTGTTCAGCATCTCAAGCGCTCTGCGCAGTTCCTCAACAGAACGGTTGCTTACTTGCTTATCGCCATGGCGCACCGATTGTGCTCCCGAATAAAGAGCTTCTTCAATTTGCTCACGCCGCCTTTTTAAGTTTTCAAGTCTGTCAATTTTGCTGTTAATTGGTTCTAAAGTTTCACCCACAAATTACCTCCAATCCCCTCGCATATAAGGATTCATCATTGTTCTGAATGGCTTCTTTTGAGGTTGTGCTGTCTGAGATCTTCTTGGAGCAGGAGAGGGGGCATGTCTTGGTGTTGGCTGCTCTAAAGAGCCCTCAATTTTAAGTTTTTCCAAACGCTCTTCTAAGATATCGACTTCTCGATTAAGGTTTATTCCTGCCGAAATCAGACCTTGTAAAGCAGCATAAGCATAGACCCTACAGTCCAAGGCTTCATTTCTTGCCTTTTCGCTTTTTTGCCATTCAATGCGCTTGAAGCCTTTAAAATATTTGATGACTTTTCTTTCAGCGGTTAGCTGGTCAAAATATTCCCGATCAAGGCTTTTGTGAAAGTGTGTTGCACCAGCACCCGATGCTTCAGGACCGGATTTTTTAAACCGTGCCGTGATAATATCTTTTGCTGCGTCAACACCAACAATATAGAGATTGATCTGTCCTTTGTTGTTTCTACTTGGGCGGCGTGGCCATACCGCACGCCATCCCGCTTGTCCCTTAATCCCCCAGATACGTCGCCCCTCACGCGGGCGAACATAATTATAAACTGCCTGTGTATGTCCACCACCGGTATCAATACAAGCAGCCGTTATCTTGATGCCGTCTTTGTAACCTAGATGCGGCCAGCGTCTTGTAAGATATTCATCCAATTGGTCCCATACTTCAAAAGAAGAGGGATCACCAGGAATGACGTGATAATCAATATGCCAGCTTTCTTCACTGCGTCCCCATCCAACCACTTCAAGTTCCAAGCGGTCATTTTGCACATCAATACCCGCTGTTAACAACACGGCTTGTTCTGGTGCCAATGGATAATCTTCGCGTTTTGCATAGAGGCTATCAGGATCAACAACTTCGCCTGTTCTGTCTTCCCATGGCTCTCCAAGAACTGTATTAATAAAAACTTGCAAAAGAGCAGGGTCTTCTTTGGCTCTTAAAAATTCGCGCGCACAATCGCCCCAAGTCAGCCATGGCGAATAAAGCGCTGAAATATGGTAAGAACGTAGACGAGGCTTACTTGACTCCTGTGTTGCGATCCAGCAAGCACCGTTTTCTTCTGCCATTAAGGTGGACTTACGATGTTCGGCATGTTCATGACCACAATGGGCACAAACAAACACAGCTTTTTCGGGGGCGCCTTTTGGCCACTTGATTTGTGACCAAACAATGGGCTGTAGAACACCACATGCATCACAAGGCACGTTGTAATATCGCTGGTCTCCTAGCACAAAATCCTTGGCGATACGGCTTGTGTCACGGTGTGTCGGCGTGGACAATTTAAAAATTTTACGTTGAATAAAAGCAGAGGTTCGTTTTTCAGCAATTGTTACAGGATCGCCTTCATTATCGACATTCAATGGGTAAGCATCGACTTCATCCAAAACCAAATAGCGAATAGGAGAAGAACGCAATCCAGCAGCACTATTTGCTCCGGTAATCATCAATGTTCCTCCATAAAATTCCTTTGAAAACATTGTATTTCCACTGTCTCGTGCACGAGCAGGAGCAATGCGTTCACTTAAAGCAGGGCTAGCTGAAATCATCGGATCAAGACGAGACTTTGACAGTTTCTTAGCGGTCTCAACTGTCGGCATCACATAAAGGGCAGGTCCTGGACTATGATGAATGGCATAACCACAAAAGTTCAATGCTGCTTCCGACATTCCAATCTGAGCCCCCTTCATCACAACCGTTGTTTCAGTCGGATCATAAACAGAAAGATTATCCATGATCTCTCGTAAATAGGGGGTACGTATAGTCCTCCATAATCCAGGCTCAGCACTCGTAACTGTGCTCAAATAACGATTTTTATCAGCCCACTGGGAAACAGTATAAGGCGGGTCAGGACGACGTCCTTCATTCGCATAGCAAAAAAAGAGCCCAGCACCAGAGGATGAGGGCGAAGCATCACTACTTATCATGTTCTGGATTCTCTTCTAAAATGTTGGGATCGTGAAAAGAAACAGGGACGACATTTTCCATTAAAGCTTTGCGCATATGATGATCGATAGCTCCAATAAGGCTCGCAGCATCACATCCTACTTGCGCCGCAATTTCAGTACCAAAGCGATAGGCAAAATTGAGCATTGTATCTCGATGCGCTCTTCCAAAGTTCCATGCTTCTTTTCTCACTTCTTCACGATCAACAGTTGTTTCGCGTAACTTTTCCAGAGCAATCTTTTCTTTTGCTAGCGCAACTTGCATTCGCTCCAGTTTTATCTTGTATTCGTTGGCTCCATCTGTGGAGGCTTGTTTGATCTTTGTCCGCACCTTTCCATCAGGCGCTAAAAATGGGATAGGGCGCTTTGTTGGATTCTCATTCCAGATAGCTGTTGCAAGCGCTTCATTGACAGAACCATCTTCAAAAAGAGCCGCATCAAATTTACCTGTCTTTATCCGAGAAACCACCGCATTATGTGAAACACCCATCTTCTTCGCAAACGCACGAACCGATAGACCCTTACGATGCTTCTTATTCATAGTTGCTCCATTTTGAATGGTATATACGAATTATTGTACACTTTAATTATTGACAAGGTTTTATTTTTCGTGTACATAAAATATATGAAGATAGTGTGGGATGAACCAAAAAGAGCTTTAAACATTGATAAACATAAGCTTGATTTTGCTGATGTTATTTACTTTGACTGGGAACATGCTTTTATTGATGCAACCCATTCAAACCGCATGAAGGCTATTGGACATTTTGCTGATGACACAACAGTTATTGTTTTTGCAAAGCTTGGCAATGAAGCGATATCCATTATCAGTTTTCGTCAAGCGAATAAAAAAGAAAGAGAGGTTTTCAATGACTATCAAAAAAACCTTTGAAACAGGATGTGGCTATACAAAAGAAGATTGGGACGCTGTGGATTCCCCACCACTAACAGATGAAGAACTTGCACGCTTAAAGCCAGCTAAAGACGTTTTACCAGCCTCCTTTTTTAAGTATGTAACAGAAGAGCGCCGTAAACGTGGGCGTCCACCCGTTGAATCTCCTAAACAAGCGGTTACTCTACGCCTTGACCCAAACGTTATTGCTTCTTTTAAAAAACAAGGAAAAGACTGGCGCACACGTATGGGTGAAGTCTTAAAAAAAGCAAGTGGTTGTTAAGCCAAACGATCTCGCCACTCTAAAAAATGTGCTTTATAGTTGAAATTAAACTTCAATTGTATTACATTGAAATACAGTTGAGAGAGGAGAGCTCATCATGGCTGCTAGTCGTATGGTTCAGGCGCGTGTACCAGAAGAAATTCAAAATGTTGCTAATCAAGTTATTCAAGCTTCAGGTTTATCAGTAAGTGATGTTGTGAGAGTATTGATGACGCGTATTGCACAAGATAAAGCTATTCCGTCCTTCTTGTTTCAACCTAATGCGAAAACTATAGCGGCTTTTGCAGAACTAGAGGAAGGTAACTTAAAAAAGTTTCATTCCGTAGACGAATTATTTGACGATCTCTATGCGGACGATTGAACGTACCACTATCTTCAAACGTGATTTCAAGCGTGAAATGAAAGGACGGTATCGGCATCTTTTAGATACTGATTTGCGCCAAATCATTGCAGCATTAGCAAATGACCAGCCTTTAGAACCTCGATATCATGACCATGCATTGACTGGGAATTGGAGCAATTATCGAGATTGCCATATTCGACCTGACTTAGTATTGATTTATCGCTTGATTGGTCAAGATCGATTGATTTTAGTGCGTCTGGGCTCCCATTCAAAACTTGATCTTTAAACCACCTCCCCATTTTGAGAACGGGGAGGGGAGATGTGTTTTACTTAAGCAACCTTTTTAATGGGAGGCTCCAAATTTGGTTCGTAAGCTTTCAATAAAGGTAACATAACTGTAGGAAACTCTGAATCGCCAAAATCTGTTAGAACTGTTAAGATTTTAAGTATATTTGGCACCTCATCTTGAAGTTTGAAAATCAAAGCTTTTTCTACCACCCCCATGATGTCAATCAGAGCTGTACACTCTTTTTCATTAATATTTTCATCATTAGAAAACTGATATAAAGCTATCCATAAATCGCATAAGAAGTCGATACTGGTGTTCATTGTACACCTCCATGGATTTGTTCTCTCAAACAAGCTAATCCTCTAGATGTGATTTTTGTTGAAGGCAGCACCTTTTCTGTACCATCCGGTCTTTGAATGGTAATAGCAGGGCAATCCATGAATCCTTTCTTGATCTTGTCCTGATAAGGTAACAGAGGCGCCCCTGGAGCCCGTCGATACACCCAATCATGTTTACGCAAGTAATCCGTTAAATCCTTTGGTCGCACCTCTAACATTTTTGCTGCTTCAATTAAGCCAAACAAACCATCAGAACGCTTTAAACCTTCCAAAGCTTTTGCTTTTGGTGCTAATTCAGCGATAACATGATCTTTCTGCTCTATTTGGCTTTGTAGATGATTTAAAAAGCCTATCATTGCTTGAGGACTCGAGTAATCAATCTGTGGTGTGACTACTTGTGTTTCCAGTGCCTGCCAACGATCTATAATTTTTGCTCGTAATGCTGTGCTGTAACCCGAAACGAGGATTAAACATTCACGTTTAGGGAGATGATAGCAAGGGCGTGTTTTTCCTTGTTCATCAATGTAACTGCTTAAAAACTTAGCCGGCTCAAATTTGAGCTCGCTAAATATTTGTTTAATGTCGCGCATAACATTCTTATGCTTCTTACTACATACCCCCGCAATTTCAATGCTAGACATAGTTTGAGTATTAGCACTATTAGTGGTGCTTTGATTAGTTTCTATAAGTGTGTTCATGATGAACTCCTTGGTAATAGAGGTTTTCTATTGACACTCTTAAAAGAGTGCCGGGTGCTAGAAAACACGGTACCAAGTCCGTCGTTACGCCTTTCCCATAAAGGGTATTGTATAGCATAACTACACCCGACAAGACCTTTATATGCCACCACATATAATGAGTCAAAATCTTTAATGTTTAGAAGACTAGTTATTTCGGCAACTAATCCGCTTGGTATTGTAAGGTGTTTTCTAGGCACCTGATTCGAAGATACCTATTACTGTAGAATTGTCAAGTAATAAAAATTACTTTTTGCTAAGAAAACTTTTCACATACTGTACAGTGTACATATTTAAATAATTATTTATCAATGAGTTAAGTGTACAATGTACAGTCAATTTGAAAATTCTGTCGCTAGCGATAGTTCGCGCTAGCCT
>NZ_JBHIMX010000021.1:0-9894 GCF_042194435.1 Bartonella sp. LB28NMGDW | reverse complement strand
GTTTTTGCTGAAACCTGTTGTACAACTACTCCCAGTGCCATAAGAGCAGCAACAATAGAGCTGCTACTTTTCAATATTATTTTCTTCAAGTTCATAAACGTTTCCCTTTATTTATTTTTTATTAATTAATGACGCTGAAATAACATGGCAAATTTATAATTATACACATTGAACAAATACATTCTAATCGCCTATACAGAGTCATCTACTTTATAAATTCATTGACTACATCTCAATCAAACCATAGCGAACATGCAATATATGTTTTGCTAACCAGTATCACATTCTTTCATAACCTTTCTTTGCATACGATAACGCCGTATACCAGCCCCATTAATCATCAAAAGGATAAGCCTTTTAGCCTCCAAAATGGTAAGCTTTAAAAAAAATCATTGCGCAAAAATTTATGAATTCACCACTCTATTACTTTAGGCGGTATTTAAAATAAAATACGCAAACTTCAAAAATTGTCATTCTCCTCAAACACTCAATTTCAAGATGCGGCACATCTTTACTACATGATCAAAACTGCACTAAAACAGCAGAAAGGCATAAGAAAAGATCTTTTCCAAAACTCTACCCCCACAAAAATCTGCTTAATCTTTTGAAAACCAAGTGTCAAAAGTTTTACGTTTTTACCAAAAAAACCAAACACGTTAACAAAAATAAAGGAATAATGAGAAGAATCACCCCTTGCAAGCTTTGTCTTTTGAGAGATAAAGATTGCAATAAAAGAATACACACTAAAATGCACTTCTCCATTGATAAAAACAAAATTCATTAGACTACCCCCAAAGACATAATGAATATAGACCCTTCTAAACTTTAGTGTGCATCACTGCTTTACCACTATAAAAATAGAACAGAAAACAACACACTGCAACAAAACTCTTGTTTCCAGCAGAAACATACAGAGCTTCAACTAAGTAATGTAGTGGATACAAGCCTGCGTGAGCTTAATCATTTTCCTAAAAATTGGAGAGCACACGCGGCAAAATCACTCTCTAATAGAAGAAAACTATCAGATAATAAAACCCAACACAAGCAGCTTAAGTCATTTAACTTCAATTTTTCATCACTGCATTTTATTTTTATTCCCTAGGTAAGTACTGAGCAATTGACCTACACATAAATAAACCAACAGTCATACAACCAAAGTAAAATATAACAATGCAACAACATCCCCCCTCTAAAAACCACTTTGCATTCGTCAATAAACACGAATAAAATATTCATTACTTATTATAACGGTCATGTCATTAACAGAAATAAAAACATCTCTTCTGAACCATTTCAAATGCCAAGAACTGTTGCACAACATTGAAAGCTAGTAAAGTGTGTGATGGTGCTGATTTTCTCTTTCATAAGTGTAAAGATAGAGTGCACAATGGATTGACTGTTATACCATTCATGAGCTGCGTCGCAAAATGGGCTTTGGTACACTAGATGTTTCTTTAAAACATACAAGACGTTACCATTATCTCACTTCAGATACATGACAGTTAAGATATCACTCCTTTTTGCATCTGTTTTTTTCATCTTCAAAATTATACCTTTATCGTTTTGAGTGCCAACAACAGTAGGAAATCATTGATATTGTATAGTTCAATTATCTTATACAATGGAGTTGTATAATCTATACATTTATTAAACAATTTAATTATTACCCTATTGATCATTACTCATACAAAAGAACGTTGGCCAATTTATCGACAAAAACATCCTTCAAGATGATCATTAACGATCCCTACGGACTGCATAAAAGCATAACAAATTATGGGACCAATAAATGTCCAGCCACGTTTCTTCAAGTCTTGAGAAAGACGAAGAGAAGCAGGGGTTGTGGGATGAGCCGACAGTGTTTGAAAGTCTATCTTTTCATAACGCTCTGATTGTGGTGGCTGAAAAGACCAAAAATAGCGAGACAAGCTCCCCCACTCTGTTATAATTTCTTGTGCTCTAAGTGCATTATTAAGCACTGATTGAATTTTTCCTTGATGGCGAACAATGTCTTTATTCTGCATTAACATTTTCACCTTTAGCTCATCATAATGAGCAATCTTTTTAAAGTCAAAGTGATCAAATGCAATGCGAAAAAAAGAGCGTTTTTTTAAAATTGTAAACCAAGAAAGCCCCGCTTGGAAACCTTCAAGAGAAATTTTTTCAAACAAACAGGTATCTTCAAAAACAGGTTTTCCCCATTCGTTATCATGATAAGCACAATAAAGTGGATCCGTTCCAGCCCATGCACAACGAACTTTTCCATCCGCTCCCTTAAGAAGACCTTCCGCAAGCATGGCATTAACCGTATTAAAAGAGAGTTCCTTGATCATCGCTTGGCGACTTTATCGGCTTGTGTTTTGAGCGTTTAGCGGAAACAGATTCTTGTGTTGCAACATTGATATCACCATCAAAAAAGCGTAAATTTATGTGCCCCGTTTCAGGAAACTGAGCCAAGCGTTTAATGGGCTTATTCTCTTTCCCCAAAACCAAAACAAAGCCGCGCTCCAAAATATTCTGATAAGAAGTGCTTTTTAAAAGCCTAAATGCAAGCTCCATTCGGGCACGTTTTTTTTCCACACTACGCACAAAAGCACGATGAAGGCGCGCCGTATATTCTTTTGTATTGCGGTGTGCTTTTTCATTATTTAACAAACGTAACGAAAGACGTAAACGAAGAGTATGAAAAGAAAAACGTTTTTTATCGTAGCTTACACAAAGAGCACGCTGTAATCGATTTGAAATTTCATCAAAACCACGCCGTGGTAGAGCGAAAAGTTGGTCGACAGTGGGAAGACCACGTCTGACTGCACGCAACTTTTGTTGATGAAAATCAAAAGAACGTACAAGTCCCTTGCGCAAACGTGCCCCAAGAGACGCAACACACACTTCAAGATCAAGCTTAACGGGAACAGCCTTTTCTGCAGCTCCTGTAGGAGTTGGAGCACGCCAATCAGCGACATAATCAATTAAAGTCCAGTCCGTTTCATGCCCAACAGCAGAAATAACGGGAAGAGCAGAGGCATAAACAGCACGAACAACAGCTTCGTCATTAAACCCCCACAAATCTTCTAAACTTCCCCCTCCCCGTGCAACAATAATAAGATCAGGTTTTGGAATAAGTCCTCCTGGAGCAAGAGCATTAAAACCTTCAACAGCAACAGCTACCTCTCTCCCACTTGTTTCCCCCTGAACACGTACAGGCCAAACCAAAATATGTAACGGAAAACGGTCGGATATACGATGAATAATATCACGAATAACAGCACCTGTTGGTGATGTGACAACGCCTATAATTCGAGGCATATAAGGCAAAGGTTTTTTCTTTGCTTCATCAAATAAGCCTTCTTCCACAAACTTTTTCTTACGATTTTCAAGAAGTGTCATCAAAGCACCAACCCCCGTTGGTTCAAGAGCCTCAATGACAATTTGATATTTCGATGACCCTGGATAAGTTGTAAGTTTACCAACAGCAACCACTTCCATCCCTTCTTCAGGAGGAAATTTGAGCTTTTCCATCACTCCACGCCAAATAACAGCTTCCAACCGTGCCTTATCATCCTTTAAAGCAAAATAAGCATGTCCTGAAGCATGAGTACCACGGTAACCTGATATCTCCCCACGCACCCGTACATAACCAAACTTTTCTTCAACAACACGCTTTAGAGCTCCTGCTATTTCGGAAACAGTAAATTCTGCCACATTTGTTACACCTGTTTTTTCACTAAACAAACTTACCATTTTTCAATTCTTTACGCCCGTTTCTGTAAATCTTTTTGAAACAACACAATCTTTAAAATTTTTATTTATAGCTTCATCAAAATATCCATAACACCGGCTAGAACAGCTTATATTTCGAATTTCAAACCGATTATCCGAGTTATAAAAAAGCTTGGAGCCGTTGTATGGGGATCTCCAGAGTTATTATTCCATCCGAAAGCTGTATCAATAGAAGTTAAAATATTCAATCTTAACATCCACACAAACACATCTTTCATAAGAATTCCTGAAATAAAATTCTCTACACAACATAGTAATCCATTCCCGATAAAATTCAACGTATTGCAAAGTGTTAAAGAGCTTTGCAATACATCAAATATATCATGATCATGTTTTTTATATTTTATAAACCTGATACCTTCTTATTTTTCAATTGCACTATAAAAAATACGTGGTGCACTATTCCAAACCCATTTTTTAACATCAGGTGTCATAGCTACAGTATGATACGTCTGATAGATAAAAGCATAGGGTCCTTTCTGCATAAATTCACGTTGCAAATCAGCATACATTTGCGCCCGTTTTTTGGGATCTTTTTCAAACAACGCATCTTGAACCTTTTGATTCATAGTTTCATCCAAATACCCATGGCACCAACTCGCATAGCCTGTATTTTTAGCCTCAAGCCGGTTATCAGGATTGTAAATAAGGCGTGAAGCCATTGTATGAGGATCCGCAGAATCATTATTCCATCCGAAAAAAATCGTATCAAAAGTACGTGCATAAAATTTTGAAAACAACTGCGTACCTACAAAACGTTCAATTTTAAAACGCACCCCAACCTTTTTTGCATTGTCTTGAAGGGACTGAGCAATTGGCAAAGCAAAAGGATAAGGAGATGCCCCTGCAAAAATATTGGCCTCAAAACCATCTGGATAACCGGCTTCCGTTAAAAGTTGCTTTGCTTTTTGAAGATCAAGTTTAAAGGGTTGTCCTTCTTTTTCATCCAAAGCCCCAAGATTACCAAGAGGAATAAAACTTGCACGTGGAACACCAACATCTTTGAGAAGAGTCTTACCGAGTCCTTCATAGTCAATAAGATAGCGCATCGCTAAACGCACTTTTTCATTGGCAAAAATAGGATTTGTCACATTGAACCCCCATATGATCACGGATGGCTCTAACACTCTTTCAACTTTAATATCCGTTGTTGCTTGGAGATCTGCCAAATCCTCTGGCATCAGATTACGTGCAACATCGATATCGTGTTTTTCCAATAATAAACGTTGCGTTCCAGGCTCCGCGACATGGCGAATTAAAATCTTCTTCAATTTAGGCGCCTCACCCCAATAATCGGAGCTTGCACGCAATAAAATCCCTTCTCCAGGGCGCCAACTCTCTAACTGATAAGGACCAACACAAGCAGAATGGCTTGCCAAATACCGGTTTCCCATATCACCATTTTTTTCGTGTTTCATGAGTGTCTCACGATCAAGCAAAGCAAGAGTACGACTAGTGGCAAAATGGCTAAGAATAAGCTCTGCTGGATAAGGTTTATCAAATTTCATCACCACCGTTTTCTCATCCGGTGCTTGAAAAGCCTCATCAACATTCTGTTCTGTGATACCATATTCATTAAATGTCGCCGCAGTAGCCATCTTCAATTTAACAACCCGCTTCATGCTCCAAATTAGATCATTGGCATTCGCAGGACGACCATCATTGAACTTCAAACCATCACGCAAATGAAAAGTAATCACCGTACGCTGATCATCACTTAAAACATCCCAACTCTTCGCCAAAGAGGGAACAAGTTTAGCTGCGTCATCTTTAGCTGGTTCAACTAAATTATCACAAACATTGACAAGAACTTCGTTACCATAACGGTCATTAATTTGTGCGGGATCAAATGTACTTATTGAATCAAGATTCCAAGCCATCACAAGCGTATCGGCAGGTGTTTTTGCTGAAACTTGTTGCACCAAAATCCCCAGTGCAATAACAGCAGAAACAAAAGCACTGCTCCCTTTCAATATTTTTCCTTTCAAGTTCATAGACTTTTCCTTTTAAAATTTATTGTATAAGTTCTCCATGCAACAATAACGTGCAATAAATAATAAGATTAGACTTAGAAAACATACCTCCTCGAAATAAAATTAAAAACTCAACAGAAAACGATCTGATATAAAACGAAGGTATTAGGCATAACAGCATCTGTTGGAGATATCACAGTGCTTACAATTTGGGACATATCAGGCAAAGTTTCCTTTTGCTTTATCAATCAGACCTTTTGCTTCAAATTTCTTTTTTGATTTTCTAAAAAGTGTCGCGAAAACACCACGTCCGGTTACTTCAAGAGCCTCAATAAAAATTTGATATTTTGATGATTTTGAATGAATTGTAATTTGCTGAAATTGATCATTTACCCTCCTTCTCAAGAGAAAATTTGAATTTTTTCATCACTCCCCATAAAATAATACCCCAATTGCGGAGTGTTATCTTTCAAAACAAAAGGAAACATAACATAGGCATCATAAAAAACTGATATTCCTCTTTGCCTCCACACCAAAACTCTTCTTCAACATTGCAAAGTCTTTGCTCCTTTAACAATGCTAAATACCACAACATTTGTTGTACTAATTTTTTCAGCAAATGAATTGATCTCTTTTCAATTCATGGAAGTTGAAATATTAAGTTTAAACATCCAAGCAAGCACATCTTTAATGAGAATGAAAGATCCCTTAATAGAAATCTTGCAAAGACACTCAGCAATATATCCTCTATTATTCACAATCTTCAACGTATTGCAAAACATTTAAGAACTTTGCAATACGTCAAATATATCATGATCATGTTTTTTATATTTTATAAACCTGATACCTTCTTATTTTTCAATTGCACTATAAAAAATACGTGGTGCACTATTCCAAACCCACTTTTTGACATCAGGTGTCATCGCTACAGAAACATATGTCTGATAAATAAAAGCATAGGGTCCTTTCTGCATAAATTCACGTTGCAAATCAGCATACATTTGCACCCGTTTTTGGGGATCTTTTTCAAACAACGCATCCTTAACCTTTTGATTCATACTTTTATCAAAATACCCATGGCACCAACTAGCGTAGCCCGTATTTTTTGCCTCAAACCGATTATCTGGATTGTAAATAAGACGTGAAGCCATTGTATGGGGGTCCGCAGAGCCATTATTCCATCCGAAAAAAATCGTATCAAAACCACGCGCATAAAATTTTGAAAACAACTGCGTACCTACAAAACGTTCAATTTTAAAATGTACCCCAACCTTTTTTGCGTTGTCTTGAAGGGACTGAGCAATAGGTAAAGCAAAAGGATAAGGAGATGCCCCTGCAAAAATATTGGCCTCAAAACCATCCGGATAACCTGCCTCTGTTAAAAGTTCCTTTGCTTTTTGGAGATCAAGTTTAAAGGGTTGTCCTTCTTTTTCATCTAAAGCCCCAAGATTACCAAGAGGAATAAAACTTGCACGGGGAATACCAACATCTTTGAGAAGGGTCTTACTGAGTCCTTCATAATCAATAAGATAGCGCATCGCTAAACGCACTTTTTCCTTAGCAAAAATAGGGTTCGTCGTATTAAAACCCCATATAATCATGGAGGGCGCCAACACTTTTTCAACCTTAATATCCGTTGTTGCTTGGAGATCTGCCAAATCCTCTGGCATCAGATTACGTGCAACATCGATATCGTGTTTTTCCAATAATAAACGTTGCGTTCCAGGCTCCGCAACATGGCGAATTAAAATCTTCTTCAGTTTAGGCGCTTCCCCCCAATAATTGGAGCTTGCACGCAATAAAAGAGCTTCTCCAGGACGCCAACTCTCTAACTGATAAGGACCAACACAAGCAGAATGACTTGCCAAATACCGGTTTCCCATATCGCCATCTTGTTCGTTTTTCATGAGTGTCTCACGATCCAGCAAGGCAGCAGTGCGATTAGTGGAAATATTGCTAAGAATAAGCTCTGAAGGATAAGGTTTATCAAATTTCATCACCACCGTTTTGTCGTCCGGTGCTTGAAAAGCCTCATCAACGTTTTGTTCTGTAATCCCATATTCATTAAATGTTGCCGCATTAGACAATTTCAATTTCACAACCCGCTTCATACCCCAAACAAGATCATTGGCATTGGCTGATCTACCATCGTTAAACTTTAAACCATCACGCAAATGAAAAGTAATCACCGTACTCTGGTCATCACTTAAAACATCCCAACTCTTTGCCAAAGAAGGAACCATTTTAGCTGCATCATCTGTAGCAGAAACGACCAAATTATCACAAATATTGTTAACCACTTCAATTCCATAACGGTCATTGAGTTGTGCAGGGTCAAATGTACTTATTGGATCCAGATTCCAAGCCATCACAAGCGTATCGGTAGGTGTTTTTGCTGAAACTTGTTGCACAAACATCCCCATTGCAAGAACAGCAGAAACAAAAGAACAGCTCTTTTTCAATATTTTTCTTTTCACGTTCATAGACTTTTCCTTTTAACGTTTATTGTATAAATTCCCTATGCAGCAAAACGTGCTTAATAATTAAGTTTAGACGAACTATAGGCTCCTAAAGACCAAGCTTTAAAATATTTAAGAACAAGCACCTCTTGCCAATGACTCCTCCTGCCTACACTTGTAAGCCAAACCAAAACATACAAAGGAAAACACTCTGGTATATAATGAACACTCACCAACAACAGAGCTTATTCACGATATCATAACGCCTACTATTGAAGACTATAAAACCAATATTTTTTCTCTATCTTGTTAAGCAAGCTTGTCTCTTTTATTTCTTCCAGCGTTTTGTATACCATCAAAGCACTAGCCCTTTCGGCTCACGTACCTTAATAACAAAGAGCTTTCATAATAATTTGACGATTTGATAAAACAGGAAAATTCGTTAGTTTGCCAAGTGCAACGACTTTTATTCCTTTTTCAAAAGGAAATTTGTTTTTTTTCATCACTCCCCGTAAAATAAGACCCTCCAATTGGTATCTCATCATCTTTCAAAGCAAAAGAAAATATGAACACCATAAAAAACTGAATCCCTTGTGTACCCACCCATACCAAAACTTTCCTTCAACATCGAAAAACCTTTACACCTTTAACACTACTAAATTCCACGACATTTGTTACACTTAGTTTTTTTATGTTACACTCAGTCTTTTAACAAATAAATTGATGACTTTTCAATTCAGAGAAATTGAAATATTCAATCTTAACATCCACACCAATACACCTCTAATGAGAATGAAAAATCCCTTTAAACGAATGTCTTAAAAAGACATTCAACAGTATATCACGCATTACCTATAATCTTCGACGTATTGCAAAGCTTGAAAATTTATACAATACGCCGAATATATCATGACAATGTCCTTCATCTATTGAACAGCATTGAAGACACGCTTATTTTTCAATTTTACTATAAAAAATATGCGGTGCACTATTCCAAACCCACTTTTTGACATCCGGTGTCATCGCGACGACGCCGTATTTCTGATAGATAAACGCATAAGGTCCTTTTTGCATAAGTTCACGTTGTAAATCAGCATATATTTGCACCCGTTTTTGCGGATCTTTTTGAAACAACGCATCTTCAACTTTTTGATTCATCTTGGCATCAAAATACCCATGCTGCCAACTAGGATAAGCTGTATTTTTTGCCTCAAACCGATTATCTGGATTATAAACAAGACGTGAAGCCATTGTATGAGGATCCGCAGAATCATTATTCCATCCGACAAAAATTGTATCAAAAGCTCGAGCATAAAGTTTGGAAAACAACTGTGTACCTGCCAATCGTTCAATTTTAAGACGCACACCCGCCTGCGCAGCACTATCTTGGAGTGACTGAGCAAGTAATAAAGTATAAGGAGTGTTTGATACGAGAAAATTTGCCTCAAATCCGTTCGGATAACCAGCCTCTGCTAAAAGCTGTTTGGCTTTTTGAATATCAAGCTTAAAGGGTTGCCCTTCTTTTTCATCCAAAGCCCCAAGATTGCCAAGAGGAATAAAACTTGCCCGTGGGATACCAATCCCTTTGAGAAGCTTCTTGCCAAAACCTTCATAATCTATAAGATAACGCATCGCCAAGCGCACTTTTTCCTTAGCAAAAATGGGATTCGTCGTATTGAATC
>NZ_JBHIMX010000020.1:0-11799 GCF_042194435.1 Bartonella sp. LB28NMGDW | reverse complement strand
AAATGGAGCGTCCACAGCGAAGAAGGGGCTAATTTTTTAAAATCCGCATGAATGCTTATTCTGTTGTGCTGTAAAAACATCATCGTTTGAGGTGTGGTGTAAGGTATAAAAACTTTATGCATGGGGTGTTTTGATGAGAGAATGCTATGGTATTCAGTTTTTTATTCAATATGTAAAAGAAACATTATAAGTCAAAATCTTCTTTAATGTGATAATGATTTTTGAGAATTAAAAAAAATATAAGTTTAAATATAAAGAGCAGCACAAAGTTCTGCTCTTTATATTTAAGTTAAAATTAGCTTCTGCTTTAGAAACGATAACGTATCCCGCCAGACAAATTGGTGCCAGATACTCCGGCTTTTTGCAGTTTTTGCCGATAGCTGATATCGGCGTTTAATACAATATTTTGAGAAAGATATGCATTCACCCCCATGCCTCCCTCAACTGAAGAGCCGGTAGGATCAACATGAAAGGTATCAGCAATTTTTATGGTTTTACCATCACCAAAAGCTCTGATCACATTCATTTTACCATAGAAGGAGACAGCCTTATTTTCTTCAGCAGCCATTATAGTTTTTGTTAAACGTCCACCAATCCGCACCAACCATTGATGCGGGTTGCCCATGTCTACTTTTAAGCCATCGGCATCTGAGAAGATATCAAAAATGAGATTTTGATAAATGAATTGTGCTTGTGGTTCAAATACCAATCCTTTTGTGTTGGTTGCTAATTTCTGACCAATGGTTGCAGATATATTAAGCATCTCAGTACCATCCAGTTTTGCGGCATTTCCAACAAGAGCTGTGGTAATATTTCCTTTTAACTTTCCGTAAGAAAGAAGTGTGTTTACATATATACCATTGCTATGTTGGATGCTGCTGTAAGCGGCAAGAGACCATTTATCAAGTGTTGTCTTTTCAGAATCTTGCATCTCTTTTGGCGTAAAGGCAAGTTTTCCGTATGTTCCTAAAAAACCAAAATGTGTGCTTATGTCTTTGCCTTCCGAGGCGGCTAATATGGCACCCAGTTGTAAAGCAGTATAGTTTACATCAGCACCATAACCGTAATGCAGTGGATCGCGGTTGGAAGATAAGGTGACTTTCTCGCCGTAGGAAGAGAAAAAGATACCATTCTTTTTATTGTCTTTTGCCCCAAATACTGTTGTTCGCATATTGTCTAACAACGTGTTTTGATTGCTGACATCAGTAAATCCAGCAGAAAATAAAGCATTAGATATGGTTAAATAGTTTGCTACCTGTGGTAAAAGTGCTCGAACTTTTTTATCCTTATCAATGTAGGCATTCTGTAAGCGGAAATCCCAGAAATTACTGTTCTTACCAAAAAGGTTTTGGCTCTCATGAGATGTTCCAGGTTTATAGCCTGTAAGTACATACTTATAAGGTTGTTTCCCTATTGTCATATAGTTTCCTGCTAACGTGAAGGAATTTTCGTTTGCTTGTCCGGAAACTTGAATGATTGAAATCCCATGTGTCCCTAAAGGAAGTGACGCCATGTGTTCTCCCCAAACAGCAGAGCTATCGGTTGTTTTTTTATCTGTTTTTCGGAGATTGATGTGAACAACAGTACGCCCTGAGACATCACCATTAATCACAATGCGATCGGTTTGTTGCTCCGTGATAGGAGAATGTTTATTCCATTGAGTATTTACATAAATTTCTGCAACACCTGTTGCACTGTAAACCGCTGCTGTATGAGCTATTTCATTTCTTTTCGGAAGATTAGGTCCTATAAACAGAGTTTGATAATGTCCTTCCACTGGCTTGTCAAACATAATGGCACTGTCTGTAAGGCGCAATTCAGAAAGGTTAGAGTATGATTTTTTATCAACACCAAACTGTACATGGTCATCTGAAACATTATCATTATTTTGGGCGTTTTTATTCGCCTTTAAAAGCCATTTTGTCCCTTCTTTTAGATCAAAAACAGTTCTATTATCTTTAGAAGTTCTCACTCCACCTTCTAAAGAAGAGTGGTTAGAAACCAGTGTAAGGGTGTTTGTGAAAGCATTTTCGTTTTTTATATTTTTTAATAAAATATCGGCATGAATTTCTGAATTTTTAAGGCTGACTTCACCGTTTATGCCTGTTCCATAAAGGTTGATACCTCTACCATGTTCAACGAAAATCCTTGTATTCTCTAGAGTTACTTTATCGGCAATATTGGCTCCATCTTGTTCTTGAACGGCGTTGGCATTCCTTTCAGCATTGCGTGTATATCGTTTTCTAGGGGCACTATACGGATTGTTGCGGAAAATAATACCGTCCACTTCATGATTACCCGTGACATGTACGCTTGAATCTTTCAGTTTGATTGTTCCCTCTATGTTTAGCAAACCAACTGTTTCTGCTGTTACAGTAATACCTGTAGCATCAATTTCTCCACCATCTGATACACTTAGCGCAACAAAACGCGCATCAACTGTTCCCCCTATCATGTTGATTTTTGAATTATTGCCCTCTGCATGTACAGCAAAACCATTGTCTTGAATTTTTTTGTTATATAGCGTTATGGTCTTACCGTTTTCAGCCTCAATTCTGGAGCTTATATCCTCAATTTGTGTAGAATTTTCAGGTTGTTTTATTGGTGATATTGGTTTTTTAAGCTCTGATTTTTCAGATATTTTTTGTGCAGAGGCAGATTGTACGGGCGCTGGTTTTACAGATTTTGGTGGTACCGATAATGCTGGTTTTCCAGTTTCTGGTCTTAAAGATATTGGCTGTGCGAGTTCTGGTTCTTTAAGCGCTGGCGATAGCTCTGTTGCCGGTTTTGTAGGTTCCGCTCTTGTAGGTTTTAAGTTTATAGGTGTTGGTTGTAAATTCGGTGCAGGTTGAGGAGGTTCTGACTGTGAGGATACAGCAGAATTTTCGGACATTTTTTCTCTGGAAGAGTTTGTAGAAGAGGTGGAAACACCCGAACGTCTTCTAGATTTTACTTCCATTCCTGCTGTTGGAGCTATTTCTGTCGTTGGAGATTGTGTAAGAATATCTTGTGTGGCTGTAGGGTTAGATTGTACACTTTTTGCCACTTTAGTCTTTGATGTTTGTGTATTTCCTTGGCTAAGATTAGAGTTTTGTTTTGAAGAAGAAATTGTATTTCGAACTAAATTTCCTTCAAGTTTGGTTGTGGAAGGTAGAGTGCTCGTAGGAGTAGGCGTTGTAGATTCACTCTTTGTAAGAGGAGGGGGTATGATCGTTCTTGTAGAGCTAGATGTTAAAGGTGGATATGAAGATGATGCATTTGAATGAGCGGGTTGTGGAGACGGGAGATCTATTGTAGGTTGTGCATTCGTATCATGAAGAGCATAAGACAAGCTGGTGGAAGAACAAAACAGAACTCCAGAAACTGTATATAGTAAAAAACTTTTTTTCATATAGATGTATTCCTAAATATTTCCCCTCTCTCATAAAAGATAAAACTTTAACCTCATTATGTTTCTTTTGTAAGAGACAAAACGAAACATAATGAGAGTACTTTGTATTTCAAGATGCAAATACAAGTATTTTTAAAAGTGATAGCGCATTCCAGCGGAAATATTTATTGCAGATATGCCATCTTTTTTGAATTTATGTTGATAGCTGAGATCATTATGAAACTCGATATTTTCAGATAAGTGCGCCTGAATACCAAAACCACCTTCGATTAAAAATCCCATAGCAGCAAGCGGAAGGTTTTCACTAAAAGTTTTGATCGCGTTCAGTTTGCCGTAGAAGGAAAGGGCATGGCCTTTGTTTTGCGTCAAACGTCCGCCAATACGGAGCAACCATTGATGAGGTTTGCTTATGTCTATTTTAGAGTTATCGTCATCTGAGAAAGAGCCAAGCATGAGACGCTGATAAACAAGTTGTGCTTGCGGTTCTAGGATTACACCTTCCAAACTGGTTGACAGTTTTTGACCAACAGTTGCAGCAGCCCCTAATGTTTTACTATTATTTACTTTTGAGGTATGTTTGATGAAAGCTCTGGTGTTATTTTCTTTGAAAATTCCATAAGAGAGAAATGCATGTGCATAGAGGCCACAGTCATGTTGAATATTTCCATATGCAGTGAGTGACCATTTATCAAGCATTTTCTTATGAGAGCTTTCTTTGTTTTTAGGCGTAAAAGACAATTTCCCATATGTTCCGAAAAGACCAAAATTGCTGCTGATATTTTGATCGTATAGCGCTATTAATGTCGCTCCTGCTTGCAATGCAGCATAGCGAATATCTGCTTGAACACCATCTTGTTTTTCTTGAATGCTGGAAGAAAAGGTGCTCTTATTGCCATAAGTGGATAAGAAAACGCCTCTCTCTGGATGATCTTTGGGTTCAAACATCGTTATTTGCATGTTGTCTAACGAGATATTTTGATTGTTGAAATCAGAAAAACCGACAGAAAACATCGCGATAGGCATAACTAAAGAGCTTTCTTTTTGTGGCATAAGAACTGTTCTTTTTTCTGCCAAATCAAGAGAAGCAGAAGTTGCGGCTGCTTCATTATCTGTAAGTTTAGAGGTGCTTTCGGTATCAGCGGTAGCGGTTCTCTTAACTTTTGTGGGTAATTTCACATGAGCTTTTGCGGATGTGTTAAGAGTCGTTTTCGATGCTTGTGTTGGTGTGTTTATTAAATCAATGGTATGGCGTGTTTGAGGGTTTAAGCCAGAAGCGGTACTGGTAGACGTAAAATTAAAAGAAGAAAAAAACAAAGCACAAGCGGCTGTACATAACAAAAGATTCTTATGCATAGAGATGTTCCTTAAGATATTTTCTTTGTTTTGCTAAAAATAAACCACTTTTTGACACACTACGTTTTTTGTAATGTAGTAAAATATAAGCAGCACTGTTTTCATCTCAGCGCTGCTTATGCGTCAAAATAGAGAGCTAAGATTTCTAAAAGCGATAACGCATTCCACCGGAAAAATTAATTCCAGAGACACCAGCTTTTTGAAGTTTATGTTGGTAATTAACGTCAGCATGAAGTGCGATATTTTTAGAAAGTTGCGCGTTAATGCCAAGCCCACCTTCAAGGGAAGAGCCCATAGAATCGAGATAGAAAGATTCAATAACATCGATAGTGCGCTTTTCACCAAAAGCTTTGATGACATTCAATTTACCATAAAAAGAAAGAACACGATCTTTTTCAATGGGAAGCATTGTTTTCGTTAAACGCCCTCCAATACGGACCAACCATTGATGAGGGGTCTTTATATTAACCTGGAAGCCATCAATATCTGAAAGAGTGCCAAATGTAATGTGTTGATAAATAAGTTGTGCTTGTGGTTCAAAGGACACTCCTTCAACACCAGTTGCTAGTTTTTGTCCAACGGTAGCTGATATATTTAATGTATCCGTATTATTTAACTCTGTGGTGTTGCCGATAAGGGCTGTTGTAATATGTCCGTTTAAAATGCCGTAAGAGAAAAGTGTATTAACATAGAGACCATTGTCATGGTGGAGGTTCCCATATGCCGTAAAAAACCATTTATCCAGTATGCTTTTGTCAGAACCTTCCATATCCTTTGGCGCAAAAGAAAGCTTTCCATATGTGCCTAAAAGACCAAGATTCGCGGTCATATTTTGATTTTCTAACGTTGCTAATGTCATGCCTGCTTGGATAGCAGCATAACGAACATCTGCACCATAACCATATTCTAATGGACTACGGCTGGAAGATAACGTTATCTTGTTGCCATAAGTCGATAAGAATATCCCTTTCTGTTTATGACCTTCTAATCCGAAAACTATTGAGTGCATATTATCTAACAGTGTATTTTGATTGTTTATATCAGCCAAGCCAGAGGAGAATATTGCATTATGCATAACCAAATAGCTTGCCATTTGAGGAACAAGAGCTTTGATCTTTCCTTCATCATCGAGAGTCGCACTTTGCAAGCGGAAATCCCAGAAATTCTCATTTTCTTCCAAGGGAGCTTGTCCATAGTTTTCTTTTTTAAGGGATGATGCATTGATATTTTGTGCATCTTTCTGTTTTGATTCTTGTGATATTCCGCTTAAATGACTTTGTGTCTTATCGGCTTTCCCACGGCTGGATGTTGGTCCATAAACATTGAGTATGTATTTATAAGGTAAGCCCTCCATTGTGGTGTAGCCATGGGCAAGTTTGAAGGAATCTTCATTTGCTTGCCCAGAAACTTGAATAAGTGAGAGCCCACGCATATTCAAAGGAATTGAATCTTCTTCATCATCGAATGGTTCTGCATGCTTTGAAAGATTGTTGAAATAGATCGTTGTGGTGCCTGAGACATCACCATGAACGAGAACACGGTCAGTTCTTTGTTGTTCTTTTGTAAGACCATTACTCCATTCTGTATTAAAGTAAATTCTTGCGTTCCCCAATGCATTGTAAACCGTTGTTGCATCGGAGCTTCTGTTTTGCTCTGCTTTTTGTGGATGTTTTCCTACATGCAAGGTTTGATAATGATTGTCTGCTAGTTTATGCGGAGCATTAAATATGATAGAGCTATTATTAAGGTTTAGGACTGAAACGATAGATTGTGCTCGTTGCTTAAGATCAAGGAGCTTATAATTAAATAGACTAAAACTATTTTCCAACTCAAATAGACTAATTTTTAAATGCCACTTGCTGTTATTGTTTAGGGTGAAAACCGTTGTATTTTGAGGAAGCGTTTTTGCTCTTCCTTCCATAATCGAATTATCAGCCTCTAATGTAAAAGTAGCAGGTTGAACCTCGAAGAAGGGTGAGACTTCATTTTTTAATAACATATCAGAACGAATTTCTGAGTTTTTAAGGTACGCTGCATTCGTTTTGGGATAATAAGGTCCGAAAATACCTACACCGTCCTTTACAAGAACTTTTGTATTATTAAGGATTGCTTTGTTTACAACTTCTTCTCCTTCTTTTATTGTAGAACTTGAAATATAACCAAAATTGATACCATAGGCTCTGCTGTGGCCTATGACCTTTAATGTTGAATCTTCAATATGGATTGTGCCGTTTGTGAGTGACAAACCATGCCCTTCTGCCTCTCCCACAATTCCTTTGGCATTAATTTGACCACCTGATGTTGCAGAAAGCAAAGTAAAGCCTGAGTGCATTACTGAGTTTGTAATGGTAATATGACCTTTCTTAGCAACCACGGCATCATACTTACCACGAACAAAAACATTATGAAGGCTCTTCTCTTCTCCATTAGCTACTTGGACCGTAGGAATCTCAAGAGGTTGTTTATTTGCATAAGTTGGAGCAAAATGAGAAAAAATGAAAGTTCCAGCAATTGTACATAACAAAAAATTTTTCTTATAAATATATTTCTTACACATAGATATGCCTTTAATATTTGGTATGCTTTGATGCTTACTTCATTCCCCTAATGGCGCAAGTACCCAATCAGTTTTTATATCATTATATTTTTATTGTAAACAACAAAACGAATATTATGCTTTGTTATTTATCGTTTAAAAATTGGTCTTAGAAGAGCTTTTAAAATAGAAAGCGCAATGCAGCGAAGATGGATTTCAGAAAACCTAGCTTGATAAGTATTTTTGTTTTAAAGTGCTAAGGATCAAAATATTTTACAAGGATGTTTATTGCTTAAGGCTGTTGTTATGAAAACTCTACAAAGTTTTTGGAGAAGATTTGTTGTGCATTTACAAAAATCGTTCAGTTGTTTTTCTTGCATATAGAATTATTCACTATGAATTTTTTTGATGTAAAAAAGCTAAAATATTTTGTATTTTTTACCGATATACAAAAATTTTTATAAATCAAAAAGGCAGTTCTCTTGAGACTTCAGCAGTCATTGAGAGATAAGGAATTTTGTTGCATTTGGTTTGAATGAAATTAATCCTTTCGAGAAAGCTGTATAGAAAGAACCGTTATTGATGGCTCTTTACGATAGATTGCAAAAAAGCAGTACATTCGTACTGCTTTTTTATTAAAAATGCATAGACTATAAATTGTTTTTTGCCTTTTCTTAAAACTGATAGCGTATTCCGCCTGAAAAGCTTGCTCCAGATATACCAGTTTTTTGAAGCTTATGTTGATAGTTAACATCAGCATAAAGGGCGATATTTTGTGATAATTGTGCATTCACACCAAGTCCACCTTCAACAGAAGCCCCCATAGAACCAAAGTGGAATGATTCACCAATCTGTATGGTGTCATTGTTAGAAAAAGCTTTAATAATATTCAATTTACCATAGAGAGAAAGAATACTGCCTTTTTCAATAGAAATCGTCGTTTGTGTTAAGCGCCCACCAGCACGCACTAAGTATTGATGAGGATTTCCCATATCTACATCAAAGCCATCGACATCTGAGAATGTGCCAAGCATGAGACGCTGATAAACAACTTGTGCTTGTGGTTCAAAGACCAATCCTTTTGTACTGGTTTCGAACTTTTGTCCAATGGTCGCCGATGCACTGAATGTATCAGCGTTTTTCAATTCTGCAGTCTTTCCTATGAGAGCTGTGGTGATATCTCCCTTGAGCATTCCATAAGAAAAGAGAGCATGGATATATGCACCATTATTATGGCGCAGTCCACTATATGCAGAAATTGACCATTTATTGAGTGTACTCTTGTCAGCACCTTCCATATCTTTTGGGGTGAAAGCTAATTTCCCATATGTCCCGAAAAGACCCAAATTGGTGGTTATGTTTTGATCTTCTAGAGCTACTAATGTAAAGCCTGCTTGTAAAGCAGCATAGTGAATATCGGCACCATAGCCATATTGCAATGGCGTACGGTGAGAGGATAATGTCATCTTATTTCCATAAGTCGAGAAGAAGATCCCTTTGTTTTTATGATTTTTTTTCTCAAAGCCTGTTTTTTGTATCGTGTTCAGTAAAGTGTTTTGATTGTTTACATCAGCCAGTCCAGCTGAGAATAGTGCGCTAGGCATGGACAAATAGCTTGCCACTTGAGGAACGAGAGCTCTGATCTTTCCTTCATCATCGAGCGTTGCACTTTGCAAGCGGAAATCCCAGAAATTCTGATTTTCTCTCAAATGGTTTTGTGTGCTCCCTATTTGCTCAGAATTTGCCGTTGATTCACCTTTTATATTATCCTCAATCTTCAAAACCACACCACCTAATACAACGGGGGTCGTGTCGGTTTTTGAGGACTTTTCTTGTGATTGTTGAGTTACTTCTCCTAAATGGCTTTGTGTGCTCTCTGCTTCTCCAAGACGTGATGTTGGTCCATAGGCATTTAAGATATATTTATAAGGCAAACCGCCCATTGTGACATAGCCATTTGCTAGTTTGAAGGCATTTTCATCTGTTTTTCCAGATACTTGAATGAGCGACAGTCCACGCATATTCGCGGGAATAGAAGCTTCTTCTTTTGATGGCTCACCTTTTGAAAGACTATTGAAACTAATTGTCGTGGTGCCTGATACATCTCCATGGACAAGAAGGCGGTCCGTTTTTTGTTGTTCTCTTTTTAAACCATCACTCCATTCTGTATTGAAATAAATCCTTGCATTACCTGTCGCATTATAAACGGTTTTTATAGCGGAATCCCTGTTTTCGTGTGGTTTAGGGATCTCAATTGTTCGTCCTACACTCAAGGTTTGATATTGACCCTTTGCCAGCCTATGTGGCGCATTAAACACAATAGAGCTATTATTGAAGTTCAGTACTGAAACGGTAGATAGTGCTCGTTGCTTAATATCATGGAGTGCATAATTAAATGAACTAAAATCACGATTTATGTCGTATTGACTTACATTTAAATACCATTTGCTGTTGTTATTTAAATTAAAAACAGTTGTATTTACTGCTAAGGTTCTTGCTCTTCCTTCCATAATCGAATTATCGGCGGTTAATACAAAAGTCACAGGATGAGGATCTGAATCTGTTTTCTTTTTTACATTATTTTGTAATAGTACATCAGAACGAATTTCTGAATTTCTAAGTTGAACCTCGGCAACAGACTTTGAAGATGATGGTCCTAAAATACCGACACCATTTTCCACAAGAAGTTTTGTATTGTTAAGAATTGCCTTATTGATAACTTCTTCACCATCTTTCACAAAAACATCTAAAATGCTATGAAAAATAATACCGGATTGTTTTTTGCTTTCTATGAATGAATCTTCAATGTTAATGATACCGTTTGAAATCGATAGACCAGTGTACAAGGCATTGACGTTTACTCCTTTAGCATTAATACGTCCACCTTGTGATACAGCAAAAGCAAACGAAGCTGAATGTATTGTTGAGTTTGTAATTGTGGCAATTGCTTTTTCAGAGGCGTGCACTGCGCTCAATCCATTGCGGATAAAAACGTTATTAAGAGTTTTTTCTTCTCCTTTTTCCAGCTTAAACTCACTAATAATTTCAGGAGGTTGTCTATTTGCATAAGTTGGAGCAAAATGAGAAAAAATGAAAGTTCCAGCAATTGTACATAACAAAAAATTTTTCTTATAAATATATTTCTTACACATAGATATGCCTTTAATATTTGGTATGCTTTGATGCTTACTTCATTCCCCTGATGGCGCAAGTACCCAATCAGTTTTTATATCATTATGTTTTTATTGTAAACAACAAAACGAATTATAGTTATGGTGTTCTCTATGATTTGAAGTTTTTCTTAAGAAAAACTTTTTAATGATCATAAGAAGTCGGGAAAAATGGATTTCATAAAACCTAGCTTGCTCAAGCTTATGCTAAAAACACTATGAAGTATGATATTTAAAATTGTCTATTAAGGATAATCGTTATAAAAGCTCTATAGCATTGAGATGTATTATTTTATGCACTCACCAAAACGATCAGCAAATTTTCTCTGCTATAAGAAAAAGAGATGAGGGGGCTATTCACAGGCTTTCTTTAAAGAGACTTTTCTTTAAGGGTACCAAAGCTTATTTCGCGACGATGTGGTCATGAATGCTATAACGCTAAAGCCATAGAGTCTCATCATCTTTACGCTTACGAAGGAGCAAGCTGATACCTTTAAGCTTAATAAAAGAGCAAGCCCATCACACACTTTGCTAGCTCCTAATGTTTGTGACAAGCTCTTGGTTCTTGAGACAGTTCATTATAGGAGTTCTTAGGCTTTTCTTATATAACTTTGCTCCACACGCCAGCTCCGCTTGTAACGTGCAAGAAAATTTTTAATTGATTCAACATAAAACAAGTTTGAAATGAGAGAATCCTACGATATTCCGGACTCTCATTACAACATGTAAAACAAAGAATTATATTTATAAATCAATATATTATATGGAATGATAGGGATAAGCATTGTCAAAATGGTTTGCCTAAAAAACGGTACATGGAAATATAAATGAATTCTTACAGGGTGGTGTTAAGCTAATGGATTGAAGAAACAGATAGCAAAGGTATGAACAGAGAACTTCTTTTATCATTATCTTTTCCAATGTTGTTTTCTTTATATTGCCTAAAAATACACTTTGCTTAGCTGTATAGACAAATTCGATAATGAATATGCCGCGTGACTCGTGTAAATAGCAGAGAAGGAGATCATTGAGGAGAAAGAAAAAAGTTTTAGGGGATAAGAATAGTAGCTTACATAGATTAAAAAAGGCAGTATACTATACTGCCTTTTTATTAAATTGAATAGAATGAATAGGCTATTTACAGCCTTTCCTTAAAACTGATAGCGTATTCCACCTGAAAAGTTTGCACCACTTATACCAGTTTTCTGAAGCTTTTGTTGATAATTCACATCACCATGAAGGGAGAAATTGTGAGACAGTTGTGCATTGATACCAATGCCGCCTTCAATTGCAGGTCCCATAGGATCAAGGTCAAAGTCTCTACCAATATGAATGGTACCATCATCACC